>NZ_JAAKGN010000080.1:0-20373 GCF_011039295.1 Modestobacter sp. KNN46-3
GGGTCGATCGCCCCGTCGGCGAACAGGTCGCACAGCGCCTCGTGCACCATCCCGATCCGGGCCGGGTCGTGCTTGCGGTAGAGGCCCCAGTGCAGCCCGACGATGCTGTAGTTCTTGACCAGGGCGTACTCGTACTCGCCGGGTGCTGACACCTCGTCGATTGTGCCTGCCGGACGCCTGCGGGTCATGTGGTGGTCACCACGGAGCCACCCGGTCCGGGTGTCACCCCGGTGGAGTGCGGGCAGGGGAGGACGGCGCGGCCCGGCACCCGGCCGGGCCCTCGGCCAGCGAGGAGCCCTCATGACCGACCCCGAAGCCAACGACGCCGACCGCCTGGAGCAGCAGCGCACCACCGCCCCGACCGGCCCGGAGCTCGCCGACGAGGTGTCGCCGCTGGGCGCCGAGGTCCCCGAGGCCGACGCCATCGAGCAGCAGCTCAGCGCGACCCCGGGCACCTTCTCGACGATGCGGGACGCCGACCCGGAGGCCGACGAGTACGACGTCCTCGAGCAGCGGGCGGCCGTGCCGGACGACGACGAGGACCAGCAGCGCGGCTGACCCGGTCCGGGGCCACGGGCTGCCGGGTGTCGGGCATCGCCTGATCGGGTGGTCCGGGCGCCGGTCGTCCGCACCGCCCGTCACGGCGGGTGAGGATCGCGCCCGTGACCGCCGCGCTGACGACCGTGCTGCTCATCCTCGTGGGGCTGCCACTGCTGGCCTGGTGGGTCGGTGGCCGTTCGGTGTGGGGCCGCTTGAAGCCCGGCCGGGACCCGGATCCTTGGGGGGACCTGGTCCGCAGGCACCGCCTGACCCCCGCGGAGCAGTCCCGGGTGGGATCAGCGGTCAACCGCGGCCACGCGCTGGACGACGAGCGGCTCCGTGCCGCCGCGGTCGACCTGGCCCGCGGCCAGGCGGTGCAGCTCGACGTCGTGTGGAGCGGTGGCTCCCGTGCCCAGCGGATCGTGTCGCTGGTGGCCGTGGTGTGGTTCGTCGGCCTGGTGTCGAACGTCGTCCACGACCTGGTCGTCGGTGGTCTGTCCGACATCCCGTGGTTCGGCCTCGTGAGCATCGCCGCCATCGTCGGCATCCCCCTGGTACAGCGGCGGAAGATGCAGCGCGCGATCCGGGTCAACAGCGGACCGGTGACCGGGGCCGGGGCCTGACGGGCCCCGGCCCGGCTCAGCGGGAGTAGTACTCCACGACCAGCTGCTCCTCGCACACCACGGGGACCTCGGAGCGCTGCGGCCGGCGGACGACCACGCAGCGGAGCTCGGAGAGCTGGACCTCCAGGTAGGCCGGGGCGGCGGCGTGCGCCCCCGAGGCGGCGACCTGGAAGGGCAGCTTGGACTTGCTTCGCTCGGCGATCTCGACGACGTCGTAGGGCTGCACCTGGTAGCTGGGCCGGTCGACCCGCTTGCCGTTCACCGTGACGTGCTGGTGGCTGACCGTCTGCCGGGCCTGGTAGATCGTCCGGGCGAACCCGGCGCGCAGCACGGTCGCGTCCAGCCGTGCCTCGAGCTGGTGGGTGATCAGCTCCTCACCGGTCTTGCCACCGGTGCGCTTGGCCCGGTCGAACGCCGAGCGGAGCTGGGTCTCGCTGATGTCGTACTGCGCGCGCAGCCGCTGCTTCTCCAGCAGTCGCGTCTTGTAGTCGCTGGTGATCTTGCGCTTGCGGCCGTGCTCACCGGGCGGGTAGGGGCGCCGCTCGAAGTAGCGGACGTCCTTGGGGGTGAGAGGGATGCCCAGCGCACGTGAGCGCCGGACCTTGGGGCGGGAGCTGTTCACACGATCCTCCGGTTCGGTTAGGCTTACCTTACCGCGATGTCGAGTCGTCCTGAACCCGGAGTGCCGCATGACACGATCCACCCGCCCCGCCGCCCCCGGGCCCTCGTCCGACGCCCTCCGGCCCACCGGAGCCGAACGGGCGCGCACCGTGGCGGCCCGGCCGGCGGCCGCCGTCTGCGCTGCCGGCATCGACGGCAGCCGTGTGCTCGGGCACGCCGTCACCGCCCAGGGGCAGGTGCTCGTGGTCGTGCCGACCGACGGTGAGGTCTGCCGCACGGTCCAGGCGTCCGCCGACGGCGACCTCGCGGCGCTCCTGATGGTCACCGACCACGCCCCGGTGCCCCTTCGCGAGCCGGTGCGCGCCCAGGTCTGGTTGTCCGGGTGGCTCACGCCGCTGCTCGAGACCGACCAGCGGGACGCCGCGCTGGCGTTCGCCGACGTCGCCCCGGTGGGCGCGCTGCTGGACGTCGGGCGCAGCGCCACCCTGCTGCGGCTGGACCTGGCCGAGGTCGTGCTGGGGGAGTGCGGCGCGGTCACCGAGATCGACCCCGACGACTTCCTCGCCGCGGCGCCCGACCCGTTGATCGCGGTGGAGGGGCCGGCGCTGCAGCACCTCGACGTCGCCCACCCCGAGGAGCTGGACCTGCTGTGTTCCCGGGTGCCGGCCGCCTGGGTGGGGAGGGGCGACGCCGTCCGCCCGCTGGGCCTGGACCGGTACGGGTTCCGGCTGCGGATCGAGCAGCGCACGGGCCACCGGGACGTGCGCGTGCCCTTCACCGCGCCCGTCACCTGTGCCGACGACCTCGGCCCGGCGGTGCACCGGTTGCTCTGCGCCGCGAGACGCGCTTGCCCGGGACGCTGACCGCGAGGTCAGCGCCCCGGGCAGGGGAGTGGTGCGTCGAGCGGGGGCGAGGTCAGTGGACCTTGCGCCGACCGCCGCTCATGCCCTCGGCCACGCCGATCAACAGCACGGCGGCGACGATCGCGACGATCCCGCCGATGATGTTGAGCTCGCCGAAGTCACCGGTGCCCAGGAGGGTGGCCACGACGCCACCGATCAGGGAGCCGACGACGCCGAGGGCCAGGGTGGCCAGGATGCTGAGGTTCTGCTTGCCCGGCTTGATCAGCCGAGCGAGCGCACCGACGATGAGACCGAAGACGAGAAAACCGATGATGCCCATGGCTTGATGGGTTCCCCCAAGATCACGGGGCAAACGCGACCCACCCCATCGGGTGGGTCACTCCGCCAGTTCGGCGAGGAGCGTCGCCAACCGGGTCCGCCGCGGCCGGACGTCGACCTCCCGGACCGCCCGGGCCAGCGCAGCGCCGCTGGCGTGCACGATCGACAGGTGCTGCTGCGCCCGCGTGAGGGCGGTGTAGACCAGCGGCCGGGACAGCATCCCGCCGGCCTCCGGCGGCAGCACCACGACGACACCGGGCCACTCCGAGCCCTGCGCCCGGTGCACGGTGATCGCCCAGCCGTGCCGGAGGTCCGACAGCGCCTTGCCGTTCACCTTGACCGGCCCGGAGGCGAACGCGATGTCCAGCGAGCCCTCACCGGTGCCGGTCACCACACCGACCTCACCGTTGGCGAACCCGATCGGCTCCAGGTCGAGGTGGTTCGCCGTCGCGACCACCCGGTCGCCGACGTCGAACCCGAACACCGTGCCCTCGCCGGGGTTGAGCTGCGCCTTCAGCGCCTTGTTCAACTCGATGGTGCCGGCCGGCCCACGGTGCACCGGGGTGACCACCTGCACCGTCGACGGGTCGATGCCCAGCGCGCGTGGGATGGAGTCGGTGACCAGCTGCACGACCCGCTTGGCCGCCTCGGCGCTCCCGGTGGCCGGCACGATCACCACCTCCCGGTCGGGGGAGTCGACGTGCACCAGCTCACCGCCGCGCACCCCGGTGGCCAGCCGCGCGATCGCCCCACCCTCGGCCTGGCGGTGCAGCGTGGTCAGCTCGGTCACCGGCACCACGCCGGAGTCGATCAGGTCACCGAGGACGTGACCGGGGCCGATCGAGGGCAGCTGTGCCGGGTCGCCCACCAGCAGCAGGTGGGTGCCGTCCGGGCAGGCCTCCAGCAGCGCCGCGGTCAGCTCGACGTCCAGCATCGAGGCCTCGTCGACCACCACGACGTCGGCGTCCAGCGGCCACTCCTCGTTGCGGGCGAACCCACCGGTCATGCCCTGCGCGCCGAGCAGCCGGTGCACGGTCACCGCCGGGTGGTCGGTCAGCTCCTCCAGCCGCTTCGCCGCCCGGCCGGTCGGCGCCGCCAGGGCCACCTCGGTGCCCTTGGCCTGCAGCAGCTTCACCAGCGAGGCGACGGTCCGGCTCTTCCCGGTGCCCGGCCCGCCGGTCAGCAGCGAGATGCCGGCGCCGAGCACCTGGGCCACCGCAGCCTGCTGCGCCGGGTCCAGGCCCTTGGCCACCGACCGGACCGAGGCAGGGTCGGCGATCCGTCCGCTGGTGGCCGACAGGCGGTGCACGTTCTCCGCCACCGCCTCCTCCGCCATCCCGTACCGGGCCAGCGACAGGCTCAGTGACTGCGGTTCGTCCTCGTGATCGGGGTCCTCGTCCTCGGCCTCGGTCAGGGTTCCCTCGCGAGCTTGCGAGTGGAGGGGGGACCGAGGTCCTTCCGCGTGCTCGAGCACCTCACCGGACTCCACCGCGGCCACCACCGCGGCCGCCGGGTCGTCGATCTGCTCCGCGCGCAGCGCCGCTACCACGAGGTCGGCGGGGAGCACGGTGTGCCCGTCCCGGGTCGCGGTGCGCAAGGTCAGCGCCACGATCGCCCGGCCGCGGCGGGTGTCCTGCGGGTCGGCACCGGAGAGGACGGCGATCGCCAGCCGGTCGGCGTCGGCCAGCGTCACCCCGGTCAGGCCGAGCAGCGCCCACGGGTCGTCCCGGAGCCGGCGGGCGGCGTCGGGGCCGAGGGCGTCCGCGGAGTTCACCGCCAGCCGGGCGTTCAGCCCCGCGCCGACCAGCAGCTCGACGACCTCATAGGTCGACCGGGCGGCCAGGAACGAGCTGAACAACCGCTCGGCCCGCTGCCGGCCCACCCGGGGCAGCTTGAGCAGCCGGTCGGCGGTGACGTCGTCCGGGCCGGTGATGCCGGCGGCCGGCAGGTCGGCCGCCGTCCGCTTGCCCAGGCCCGGCCACAGGCCGGCGGAGCAGAAGGCGGCGAAGACGGGGTCGCCGGCAGGCGTCGGGGTGCTCACAGCTCGGTGCTCACGGTTCGGGTGCTCACTGTTCAGTGCTCCCGACGCTGCTCGGGATAGGAGAAGTGCGGCGCGGACACGTCGTCCAGCGCCGTGGTGATCGCCGGCGGCAGCCGGACCCCCTGGGCATCGAGGGCGGCCTGCAGCTGCTGGGCGGTCCGGGCGCCCACGATCGGGGCGACCACGCAGGGCCGGTCGTGCAGCCAGGCGAGGGCGACCCCCAGCGGCGTGGTGCCCAGCCCCTGCGCGGCGGTGACGACCGCCTCCACCACCCGGTCCGCGGTCGCCGACCGCAGCCCGTCGATGAACCCCAGCCACTGGGCGGACGCGCCACGCGAGTCGGCGGGTGTGCCGTCCCGGTACTTGCCGGTGAGCAGCCCCCGGCCCAGCGGCGACCACGGCAGGATGCCCAGCCCCAGCGCCTCCGCGGCCGGCTGCACCTCCCGCTCGACGCCGCGCTGCAGCAGCGAGTACTCGACCTGGGTGCTCACGATCGGGGTGCGCCCGGGCCAGGCGCGCTGCCAGGTGGCGGCCTGGGCGGTCTGCCAGCCGGAGAAGTTGCTCACCCCGACGTAGCGGGCCCGGCCGGAGGAGACGGCCAGGTCGCAGGCGGCCAGCGTCTCCTCCAGGGGCGTCGCGTCGTCCCAGGCGTGCAGCTGCCACAGGTCGACGTGGTCGATCCCCAGCCGCTCCAGGGACGCGTCCAGCGCCGAGAGCAGGTGCCCGCGGGAGGCGCCCCGGCCCATCGGCCCGGGCCCGGTGCGGCACGCCGCCTTCGTGGCGACCAGCACGTCGTCGCGCGGGACGACGTCGGCCAGCAGTCGCCCGAGCGTGCGCTCGCTCTCCCCGTCGGCGTAGACGTCGGCGGTGTCGACCAGCGTGCCGCCGGCGTCGACGAACGCCGTGAGCTGCATCGCGGCCTCGTCCTCGTCGGTGTCCCGGCCCCACGTGAGGGTGCCCAGCCCCAGCCGGGAGACCACGAGCCCACTGCGCCCGAGCGCCCGCTGTTCCACGACGGGTCAACCTACCGTTGCCCACCGACGCTCCCCGGCAGCGACGAACGTCTCCTGCCGAGGTGCCGGGCCCCGGTGTCCCGGCCACCTAGGGTGCCTGTCGTGCGCGAGCCCCCGACCTGCCCTGACCACCGCCCGGCCGAGCAGCGGAGGCGCTGACCGTGGGCTGGTTCGAAGCTCTCGTCCTCGGGGTGGTCCAGGGCCTCACCGAGTTCCTGCCGATCTCCTCCAGCGCCCACCTGCGGGTGGTCGGCGAGGCGTTCGGCTGGGGCGACCCCGGGGCGGCGTTCACCGCGATCACCCAGATCGGCACGGAGCTCGCCGTGCTCATCTACTTCCGGCACGACATCTGGCGGATCATCACGGCCTGGGTCCGGGGGCTGTTCGACCGCTCGGCCCGCAGCGACCCCGACGCCAGGATGGGCTGGCTGATCATCATCGGCAGCCTGCCGATCGTCGTCCTCGGGCTGCTGTTCCAGGACTCGATCGAGACGACGTTCCGGGACCTGCGGATCATCGCCGTCGCCCTGATCGTCTTCTCGCTGGTCCTCTACTGGGCCGACCGGGTGGGCAGCACCGAGCGCGACCTGCCCGACCTGACCGTCAAGCACGGCCTGACCTTCGGGTTCGCCCAGGCGATGGCGCTCATCCCGGGGGTCTCCCGCTCCGGCGGCACCATCACCGCCGGTCGCTTCCTGGGCTACAACCGCGCCGCGGCGGCGCGCTACTCGTTCCTGCTCGCCGTCCCCGCCGTGCTGGGCGCCGGGTTCTTCCAGGCCTACGAGTCCCTGACCGGCGACACCGAGGGCGAGGCGCTCTCGTGGGGCCCGACGATCCTGGCCACCGTCATCGCCTTCGGGATCGGGTACGCCGTCATCGCCTGGCTGCTGCGGTACCTGGCCCACGGCAGCTTCGCCCCGTTCGTGGTCTACCGGATCGTGCTCGGCGGCCTGGTGCTGGTGCTCGTCGGCACCGGCGTCCTCGAGCCGACCTGATGAAGGACCCCGTCCTCCTCGCCCCTCGCGAGCTCGCGGCGAGCCTGTGGGCGGGGCCTTAGAGTCGGCGGAGTGCGGAAGGACCCGCGAGCCCCCCACCGCTCGCAGGCTCGCGCCGGGCCCCTGCTCGCGGGCCGATCGAGGAGGCAAGCCCCATGACGACGGTCATCCTGCTCCGACACGGCCGGACGACGGCCAACACCGCCGGCGTGCTGGCCGGCTGGACCCCCGGGGTGCGGCTGGACGACACCGGCCAGACTCAGGTGCAGGCGGTCGCGCAGCGGCTGTCGGAGGTGCCGCTGGCCGCGGTGGTGAGCAGCCCGCTGGAGCGCTGCCAGCAGACCGCCGGCACGGTCGCCGAGGGGCGTGCGCTGGAGGTGCAGACCGACGACCGGTTCGGCGAGGCCCGCTACGGCGACTGGACCGGCCGCCCGATCAAGGAGCTGACCAAGGACCCGCTCTGGAAGGTCGTGCAGCAGCACCCCTCCGCCGCGGTCTTCCCCGGCCCGGAGGGGGAGGGGCTCGCCCAGACCCAGGCGCGCGCGGTGGCCGCCGTCCGGGAGTGGAACGGGAAGCTCGGGCCGGACGCCGTCTGGCTGGTCTGCAGCCACGGTGACGTGATCAAGGCGGTCCTGGCCGACGCTCTGGGGATGCACCTGGACTCCTTCCAGCGCATCGTCGTCGACCCGGCGTCGCTGTCGGTGGTCACCTACACCGACACCCGGCCGTTCCTGGTGCGGGTCAACGACACCGGCGGCGACGTCTCCGCCCTCATCCCGCCCAAGAAGAAGCGCGGTCGGCGCAAGCCCTCCTCCGACGCGGTCGTCGGCGGCGGCGCGGGCTCCGGCGCCGCGTAACCTGATCGCCGTGCCTCGTCAGGTCTTCCTCTTCGACCGTCCCACCCGGTTCGTCGCCGGCACGGTGGGCCAGCCCGGCGACCGCACCTTCTACCTGCAGGCCTCCGACGAGGCCGGCCGCACGATCAGCGTGGCGCTGGAGAAGACGCAGGTCCAGGTGCTGGCCGACCGGATGAGCGAGCTGCTCGACGAGGTGGCCAACCGCGCCGCCGTCGTCGTCCCGCCCGACGCCGACGTCGACGACCTCGAACCGCTCACCGCGCCCGTCGACGAGGAGTTCCGCGTCGCCGCGATGGGGCTGGCCTGGGACGGCGAGGAGGACGCGGTCGTCGTCGAGGCCGTCGCCGCCGGCGAGGAGCCGATCGAGGAGGACGTGATCCTCTCCGACAGCGACGAGGGCCCCGACGCCCTGCGGGTGACGATCACCCCGGTCGCGGCCCGGGCGTTCGTCGCCCGCGCCCGCCGGGTCATCGCCGCCGGCCGGCCCTCCTGCCCGCTGTGCTCCCTGCCGCTGGACCCGACCGGCCACGTCTGCCCGCGGCAGAACGGTTACCGCCGCTGAGCCGGCGCTGCGATGACCGCGCCTGATCCCCGCGACGACCGGCTGGAGCACCCGCTGACCGACGAGCCCCTCGAGCTGGACGACGACGAGCTGGACGACGACGAGTTCGAGGGGGACGACGGCGACGTCGTCGAGCTCGATGTCGCCGCGTTCGACCACGGTGACCGCCGGCCACCCAGCGGCGCCGACGAGGTCACCGCCCTGCTGCGCGAGGGCGTGCTGGACATGGAGGGCCGCCTCCTCGACGCCAGCAACGTCACCCTCATCGGGGGGATCCGCACCGACCAGCTGGCTGCCACCTGCGTGTACAAGCCGGTGGCGGGGGAGCGGCCGCTGTGGGACTTCCCCGACGGCACCCTCGCCGGCCGCGAGATCAGCGCGCACCTGGTGTCGGAGGCGACCGGCTGGTCGATCGTGCCGCCCACCGTGCTGCGCGAGGGCCCGTTCGGCCCCGGCATGGTCCAGCTGTGGATGGACGCCGACCCCGCCGTCGAGCTCACCGAGTTCGTCCGGCTCGACGTCCCCGAGCTGCGCCGGATGGCGGTCTTCGACGCGGTGGTGAACAACGCCGACCGCAAGGGCGGCCACATCATCCCGATGCGCGGTGGACACGTGTACGGCGTCGACCACGGCATCTGCTTCTCCGTGGAACCCAAGCTGCGCACCCTGCTGTGGCGCTGGGCCGGCAGGCCCCTGCTGGCGGAGCACCTGGCCGTGCTGGAGCAGCTGGCCGAGCAGCTCCGCGGCGACCTGGGTGACCAGCTGCACGAGCACCTCACCCGGCGCGAGGTGCGGCGCACCCAGCAGCGGGTGGCCGAGCTGCTGCGCAGCGGGCTGCACCCCCAGCCCAGCGGTGACTGGCCCGCGCTGCCCTGGCCCCCGTTCTAGAGCACAGCGGCAGTGGCCGGGCCCGGGCGGCTGACTTCCCGGGCGCGGGCTGCCAGGGTGGGTGGGTGCCTCATCGCAGCCGACTCGCGATCCTGTTGATCGACCTCCCTCCCCAGCTGCACGACCGGGGCCAGCAGTTCTGGTCCGCCGCCACCGGTCACGCCGTGGAGCCCGACACCATCGACGACGCGTGGTCCTCGCTCGGTTCCTTCGCCGACGGGTTCCACCTGGAGGTCCAGCGCACCGGGGTGGGCACCCCGCCGCGCTGGCACGTGGACATCGAGACCGACGACGTGCACGCGGAGGTGGCCCGGCTGGAGGCCCTCGGGGCGCTCCGGATGGCCGACATGGGCGGGTTCTGGCAGATGAAGGACCCCGCCGGGCTGCTGTTCTGCGTGGTCGGCGTCCAGACCGGTGAGGAGTTCGACCGGCACGCCACCACCTGGCCCTGACGGACCGCCGGACGGCGGTGGAGCGCGCCGGGGACCGGGTGCCGTGCCGCCCTGTCGGTGGCCGGATCTAGGCTCCTGACGTGCTCTCCTGGCCTGCCCCGCTGCTCCCCACCCTGCCCGGGTCCGGCCCCGCTCTGCGGCTGTACGACACCGCCCGCGGCGAGGTGGTCGAGACCTCCCCGGGCCGCACCGCCCGGATGTACGTCTGCGGCATCACGCCCTACGACGCCACGCACCTCGGCCACGCGGCCACCTACCTGGCCTTCGACCTGGTCAACCGGGTGTGGCGCGACGCCCGGCACGCCGTGCACTACGTGCAGAACGTCACCGACGTCGACGATCCGCTGTTCGAGCGGGCCGACCGCGACGGCGAGGACTGGATCGTGCTGGGCATGCGCGAGACGGCGCTGTTCCGCGAGGACATGACCGCGCTGCGGGTGCTGCCGCCGGAGGACTTCGTCGGCGCCGTCGAGTCGATCCCGCGGATCGCCGCGCACGTGGAGAGCCTGTGGGACGCCGGCCTGGCCTACCAGCTGGAGGACGGCACCGGGGACGTCTACCACGACGTCGCCCAGGCACCCGGGTTCGGCTCCGAGTCCGGTTACGACGAGGCGACCATGCTGCGGCTGTCCGCCGAGCGGGGCGGCGACCCCGACCGGGCGGGCAAGCGGCACGCGCTCGACCCGCTGCTGTGGCGAGGGGCTCGCGAGGGCGAGCCGTCCTGGCCCGGTCCGCGCGGCGTCGCGGGCCGCCCGGGCTGGCACGTCGAGTGCGCCACGATCGCACTCGACCGGATCGGCATGGGCTTCGACGTCCAGGGCGGCGGCAGCGACCTCGTCTTCCCGCACCACGAGTACTCCGCCGTCCACGCCGAGGCGCTCACCGGCACCAAGCCCTTCGCCCGGGCCTACGTGCACGCCGCGATGATCGGGCTGGACGGCGAGAAGATGAGCAAGAGCCGGGGCAACCTGGTCTTCGTCTCCCGGCTCCGCGGCGACCGCACCGACCCGATGGCGATCCGGCTGGCCCTGCTGTCCGGGCACTACCGCACCGACCGGGCCTGGGCCCCCGAGCTGCTGGCGCAGGCGCAGCGGCGGCTGGACACCTGGCGGCGGGCCGTGGAGCTGCCGCTGGGCGCGCCGGCCGGCCCCGTGCTGGCCGCCGTCCGGGAGCGGCTGGCCGACGACCTCGACACCCCCGGCGCGATCGCCGCCGTCGACCGCTGGGCCGCCGCCAGCCTCGCCGAGGCCGCCTCCGGTCCGGGCCTGCCCGCCGCCCAGGCCACCGACGACTGGGACGAGCAGTCGCCGGCCGTCGTCCGCGACGTGGTCGACGCACTGCTCGGCGTCGCTCTCACGCCGTGAGCGAGGGCGGGACGGGGTTCGAGTGGCTGGCGTACCCGCCTGCCTTCACCCGGATCGACCGGCAGGCACGGGAGGACGCCGAGGCAGCTCTTGCCCCGGCGGCCGCGCGGTCCTCCCGGAGCCGGGGACGGGCGCGCCCTGAGCCCGACGACGGACTCCGCACCTGCTGGGAGTTCGACCGCGACCGGGTGCTGCACGCCAAGGCCTTCCGCCGGCTCAAGCACAAGACCCAGGTCTTCCTGCACCCCGACGGCGACCACTTCGTCACCCGGCTCACCCACACCCTCCAGGTCACCCAGGTCGCCCGGTCACTGGCCCGGGCCCTGGGCCTGCACGAGACCCTGGCCGAGGCGATCGCGCTGGCCCACGACGTGGGCCACTCGCCGTTCGGGCACATCGGTGAGGAGGCCCTGGAGCCCTACGTCGCAGGAGGCTGGCACCACGCCGCCCAGGGGGTGCGGATCGTCGAGGTGCTCGAGGACCTCAACCTCACCTGGGAGGTGCGCGACGGCGTCCGGGCACACAGCTGGAAAATCACCCCGCCGCCGGCCACCCGGGAGGCGGAGTGCGTGAAGTTCGCCGACCGGATCGGCTACCTCTCCCACGACGCGCTGGACGCCGTCCGGGCCGGGGTGCTGCGCGCCGGTGACCTGCCGGCCCGCACGCTGGCCACCTTCGGCCCGCCCGGCGGGGCGATGGTCGGCGCGATGATCGAGGCGGTCGTCGACGGCACGTACGCCTCGGCGCGCGAGGAGGCCCGACACGCCGTCCCCGGCGGCCCGCCGGCACCGGCCGTGCGGATGGCGCCGGACGCCCTCGAGGCGATGAACGAGCTGCGGGCGTTCATGTTCGAGCGGGTCTACGAGTCCGAGATCGCCGCCGGGCAGAAGCACGTGGCGATCGAGGTGATCCGCCGGCTGGTCGACCACCACCTGGCCCATCCCGAGCTCATGCCGGCCAGCTACCGGGACACCGAGGCCGGCCTGGTCACCCAGGTCGTCGACTACGTGACCGGGATGACCGACCGGTTCGCCCTCGCCACGTACGACCGGCTCTTCGACGACACGGCCACCGTCCGGATGCGCCCGCTGCTCGTCACACCCTGAGAAAGGGCTGGCGACGAGAACGGGCTGAGGGTCGTCATCCCGTCGAGATGACGACCTTCAGCCCGTTCTGATCTTGAAGCGACCGGGGTCAGCTCGTGCCGCCGCGGCGGCGCAAGTACCTCTCGAACTCGCGGGCGATCTGGTCGCCGTTGGCCTGGGACAGGTCGCTGGCCGTCTGCCGCTCCTCCAGGGAGCGCACGTACTCGACGACCTCCTCGTCCTCCTGGGCCATCTCGTCGACGGTCTTCACCCACTCGTCGGCCTGGTCGGGCAGGGTGCCCAGCGGCACGGTGACCTCGAGGACCTCCTCGACCCGGGTCAGCAGCGCCATCGTCGCCCTGGGGGAGGGGGGCTGGGAGACGTAGTGCGGCACGGCCGCCCAGAAGCTCACCGCCGGCAGCCCGGCCTGCACGCAGGCATCGGCGAAGACGCCGAGGATGCCGGTCGGACCCTGGTAGGTGGACGTCTCCACACCCCACTGCCGCGCCGACTCGGCGTCGTAGGCCGAGCCGGTCACCGGCGTGGGCCGGGTGTGCGGCGTGTCGGCCAGCAACGCGCCGAGCGCGACCACCGTCTGGGCGCCGAGCTCCTGGATCAGCTCGATCAGCTCGTCGCAGAAGCTGCGCCAGCGCATGTTCGGCTCGATGCCGCGGATGAGGACGACGTGCCGCTCACTGCCCGGCGGCTTGACCACCGACAGCCGGGTGGTGGGCCACTCGACCCGGCGGGTGACGCCGTCGATCAGGGAGACGGTCGGCCGGTTGACCTGGAAGTCGTAGTAGTCCTCGGGGTCCAGCGCAGCGAGCGGGGTGGCGTTCCAGGTCAGCTCCAGGTGCTCCACGGCACCGGTGGCGGCGTCCCCGGCGTCGTTCCATCCCTCGAACGCGACCACGACCACGGGGTCGTCCAGCTCGGGCAGGTCGTCAGCGTCGGACTTCGGATCGATCACCCTTCGAGCCTACGTCGATCTGGCCCGCCGCCCCGGTTGCTCGTGGGGCGTCCGGGACCGCCCGGGCCACGGGGTGCACCCGGGCAGGGGAGGGAAGTGCGACGATGGGGGCGCTGTTCGAGGACGACGAGGCCGCTCGCCCGTCGGAGTTGCCAGGGCCCTGGCGCCGGACGCCTCCGTGACCGTGCCCGATCGACCACCGAGGACTGCCCGTGCCTGCATCCCCGCACGTCCGCCCTGACGCCACGACCGCGCTCACCGCGCTGCTGCAGCAGCGGATCCTGGTGCTCGACGGGGCGATGGGCACGGCCATCCAGCGGGACCGGCCGGACGAGGCCGGCTACCGCGGTGAGCGGTTCGCCGACTGGCCCAGCGACGTCCAGGGCAACAACGACCTGCTCAGCATCACCGCCCCGGAGATCATCAGCGGCATCCACCGCGAGTACCTCGACGCCGGCGCGGACCTGATCGAGACCAACACGTTCAACGCGACCCGGATCTCGCTGCTCGACTACGGGATGTCCGACCTGGCGTACGAGCTGAACGTCGCCTCCGCCCGGCTCGCCCGCGCCGCCTGCGACGCGGTCAGCACACCGGAGAAGCCGCGCTACGTCGTCGGTGCGCTCGGCCCGACCAGCCGGACGGCGTCCATCTCACCCGACGTGAACGACCCCGGCGCCCGCAACGTCAGCTTCGACGAGCTCGTCGAGGCCTACCTGGAGCAGGCCGACGGGCTGGTCGACGGCGGCTCGGACGTGCTGCTGATCGAGACGATCTTCGACACCCTGAACGCCAAGGCGGCCATCTTCGCGCTGGAGACGCTGTTCGCCGACCGCGGGCGCCGCTGGCCGGTGATGATCTCCGGCACGATCACCGACGCCTCCGGGCGCACCCTCTCCGGGCAGGTCACCGAGGCGTTCTGGCACTCGGTACGGCACGTCGAGCCGCTGCTGGTGGGGCTGAACTGCGCGCTGGGTGCCAAGGAGATGCGGCCCTACATCGCCGAGATCTCCCGGATCGCGGACACCTTCGTCTCCTGCTATCCCAACGCCGGGCTGCCCAACGCCTTCGGTGAGTACGACGAGTCGCCCGAGGAGACCGCGGCGATCGTCGGGGAGTTCGCCGAGAGCGGCTTCGTGAACCTGGTCGGCGGCTGCTGCGGCACCACGCCGGCCCACATCGCCGCCATCGCCGGCTCGGTCGCCGGCCGGGCCCCGCGGACGCCGGTCGAGGTCGCCCCGGCGCTGCGGCTGTCCGGGCTGGAGCCGCTGACGGTCACCGAGGACAGCCTGTTCGTCAACGTCGGCGAGCGGACCAACATCACCGGCTCGGCCCGTTTCCGCAACCTCATCAAGGCCGGCGACTACCCGACCGCCCTCGCCGTCGCCCGCCAGCAGGTCGAGGCCGGCGCGCAGGTCATCGACGTCAACATGGACGAGGGGATGATCGACGGCGTCGCGGCGATGGACCGGTTCCTGAAGCTGGTCGCCACCGAGCCCGACATCTGCCGGGTGCCCACGATGATCGACTCCTCGAAGTGGGAGGTCATCGAGGCCGGGCTCAAGTGCGTCCAGGGCAAGGCGATCGTCAACTCCATCTCGCTGAAGAACGGCGAGGAGGAGTTCGTCACCCAGGCCCGGCTCTGCCGCAAGTACGGCGCCGCGGTCGTGGTGATGGCCTTCGACGAGGACGGCCAGGCCGACAGCCTGCAGCGCCGCCAGGAGATCTGCCGGCGGGCCTACGACGTCCTCACCCAGCAGGTGGGCTTCCCGGCCGAGGACATCATCTTCGACCCCAACGTCTTCGCCGTGGCCACCGGCATCGAGGAGCACGCCACCTACGGGGTCGACTTCATCGAGGCCACGAGGTGGATCAAGCAGAACCTGCCCGGCGCGCTGGTCTCCGGCGGCGTCTCCAACGTGTCGTTCTCCTTCCGCGGCAACAACCCGGTGCGGGAGGCGATCCACGCCGTCTTCCTGTTCCACGCCATCGCCGCCGGCATGGACATGGGGATCGTCAACGCCGGCGCCCTGGAGGTCTACGACGAGGTGCCGGCGCTGCTGCGCGAGCGGATCGAGGACGTCGTCCTCAACCGCCGCCCGGACAGCACCGAGCGGCTGCTGGAGATCGCCGCGGACTTCGCCGGCGACGGGGCGGCCAAGGAGGTCGCCACCGAGGAGTGGCGGTCGCTGCCGGTGGGGGAGCGGATCACCCACGCCCTGGTGAAGGGGATCGACGCGTTCGTCGAGACCGACACCGAGGAACTGCGCCAGGAGATCAGCGCCCGCGGCGGCCGGCCCATCGAGGTGATCGAGGGGCCGCTGATGGCCGGCATGAACGTCGTCGGCGACCTGTTCGGCGCCGGGAAGATGTTCCTGCCCCAGGTGGTGAAGTCGGCACGGGTGATGAAGAAGGCCGTCGCGCACCTGATCCCGTTCATCGAGGCGGAGAAGCAGCCCGGGGACGCCGAGCGCAGCAACGGCAAGGTCGTGATGGCCACCGTGAAGGGCGACGTCCACGACATCGGGAAGAACATCGTCGGCGTCGTCCTGCAGTGCAACAACTACGACGTGGTCGACCTCGGCGTGATGGTGCCCGCCCAGCGGATCCTGGACGCCGCCAAGGAGGAGGGCGCCGACGTCATCGGGCTCTCCGGGCTGATCACCCCCTCCCTGGACGAGATGGTCAACCTGGCCACCGAGATGGAGCGGCAGGGGTTCACCATCCCGCTGCTGGTCGGCGGGGCCACCACCTCCCGCGCGCACACCGCGGTGAAGGTCGCGCAGAAGTACTCCGGCCCGGTCATCTGGGTGAAGGACGCCTCGCGGTCGGTGCCGGTCGTCGCCGCGCTGCTGTCCGACGAGCAGCGCCCGGCCCTGCTCGCCGAGACCGACGCCGACTACGCCGCGCTTCGGGAACGGCACGCGGCCCGGCAGGACACCCGCTCGCTCCTCCCGCTGGCCGCTGCCCGCGCGGCGGCGACCCCGATCGACTGGAGCGCCCACCACCCGCCGCGGCCCCGGATGCTGCTGCAGCAGACGAAGGACGTCTGCGCCGGGCCGAGCTGCGACCACCGGCACGGGGTGGCCACCCAGTTCGTGCGCAGCTTCGCCGACTACCCGCTGGACGAGCTGCGGGAGTACATCGACTGGCAGCCGTTCTTCAACGCCTGGGAGATGCGCGGCCGGTTCCCCGACATCCTGCACAACCCGACCACCGGGGAGGCGGCCCGCCGGCTGTACGAGGACGCGCAGGCGATGCTCGACCAGCTGATCGCCGAGCGGTGGCTGCGGGCCAGCGGCGTCTTCGGGCTGTTCCCGGCCAGCCAGGTGGACGGCGACTCCATCGAGGTCTACACCGACGAGTCCCGCACCGCCGTCCGGGCGACGCTGCACCAGCTGCGGCAGCAGACCGAGGGCCGGGACGGCTCGCCGCGCAAGTCGCTGGCCGACTTCGTCGCACCCAAGGCGACCGGGCTCCGGGACCACGTGGGCGCGTTCGCCGTCACCGCCGGCCTGGGGTCGGCGGAGAAGGTGGCCGAGTTCAAGAAGGCCAACGACGACTACAGCGCGATCCTGCTGGAGTCGCTGGCCGACCGGCTGGCCGAGGCGTTCGCCGAGCGGCTGCACGAGCGGGTGCGCACCGAGTTCTGGGCGTACGCCCCCGACGAGCACCTGGACGCCGACGGGCTGCTCGCGGAGAAGTACGCCGGCATCCGCCCCGCACCGGGCTACCCGGCCTGCCCCGAGCACACCGAGAAGCAGACGATCTGGGAGCTGCTCGACGTGGAGGCCGCCACCGGCATCCAGCTCACCGAGAGCATGGCCATGTGGCCGGGGGCGGCCGTCAGCGGTCTGTACTTCGCCCACCCGGAGTCGCGGTACTTCGTGCTGGGCCGGATCGGCCGCGACCAGGTCGAGGACTACGCCCGGCGCAAGGGCTGGACGGTCGCCGAGGCGGAGCGGTGGCTCTCACCCAACCTGGGCTACCGCACCGAGGACGAATGAAGGACCCTGGTCTCCCTCACCCTTCGCAGGCTCAGGGCGAGCCTCTGGACCAGGGCCGACGGTGGAGCTCCGCGCAGGTCCACGGGGTCACTCCACGACGAGGACGTCGGTGTAGGTCGCCGAGTGGCGGCTGCTGAAGGCGTACTGACCCGGCTGGTCGGGCGCCGCGAAGGTCAGCAGCGTCCCGGCGGCGACGTCGACGTCGAACGAGCCGTCGTCCGCGGTGATCGTCACCGGCTGACCGCTGGCGTTGTGCACGGTCACCCGCGACCCGGCGGCGACCGGGCCGGCCACGTGGAAGCGGTCCTCGTCGACCAGGACGCCGACCGAGAGCTCGCCGTGGTCGTGCCCGGCCATGGGGTCCGCAGCCGCCGCGGGAGCTGCCGGCGCGGCCGTCGCTGACCCCACCCCGGCCGCGACCGGGGGCGGGGATGCCGCCAGTGCCACGGCCAGGGCGACCGTCGCCAGCAGCACGGCCGTCTCCACGACGGCCAGCCGCCGGAAGGCGCCCGGCTGCCCCGCCCGCAGCTGCGGCAGGGTGCGGCGCCGGTGCTGCCAGCCCAGCAGGCCCACGACGGTCAGCCCCAGCGTCTTGCCGAGCAGCAGCACGCCGTAGCCGGTGCCCAGCGCGGCGACCACGGCCCCGGCGCCGCCCAGGACGACCCCCGCCGCCAGCACCCCGGACACCGCGGTGGCCCCGAAGCACCACAGCGCGACCGCGCTGTACCGCCCGGCGGCCGCCGGCGTGGCCCGGCCGTACCGCAGCAGGGCGCCCAGCCCGCCGACCCACAGGCTCGCCGCGACGACGTGCACGGCGAGGGTGGTCATCGCGACCAGGTGGTCCTCCGCGGCCGACGAGTGCCCGCTGAGCACCACCGGGACGACCAGGGCGGCCAGCGCACCGGCCAGCAGCAGCCGCGCACCCCCGCGGCCGGTGCCGGGCCGGGCCGCCACCGCGAGCCCTGCGGTGATCGCGGTGACCAGCAGCACGGCACGGCCGGCGCCGGTGTCGAGGAGGAACACCCGGACCGAGGACCCGTCCAGCGCGGTCGGGGCCACGCCCACCAGCCGGCTGACGGTGAGCAGGCCGCCGAGCGAGGTCGCCAGCGCCCAGGCCAGCGCCCACGCCGACGCCGTCGACACGGCGCGCCTGGCCTGTGGGGCCAGCTGCCCGGCGCCTGCGGGGAGCAGGACGGCGGCGAACAGCAGGGTCCCCACCGTGCCCACCGCGGCGATCCGGGCGGCCAGTGTGATCACCGGCCCACCCCACTCCACCAGCAGGCCTGCCTCGCGCAGCCCGACGGCGGCGGGAGTCGTCGGGCCGCTGCCCACGGCGATCGCCCAGCCCAGGACCGCGAGCAGGCCGGCCACCGCGGCCGTGGCCGTCGGCACCCGCCACCGGGCCCGCTGCGGCGCACGCTGCTCCTGGTCCGGGCGGACCACGGTGCTGGTCACCGCCGGCCGCGCAGCCGGCCGAGGACCAGCGCAGCCGCCGCCCCGAGGGCCAGGACGCCACCGACCAGCCAGCCGACCGGGAGGGCGGGGTCGGCCGCCGCGGCCGCCACCGACGGGGGCGCCGCGTCCGGGGTCGCCGCGTCCGGGGCCGGCGTGCTCCCCGCGGCGACCGTGAAGTCCCAGGAGCCGGTGAGCGGGTGCCCGTCCGAGGAGGTGCTGCGCCACTGCACGGTGTAGCTCCCTGCGGAGAGCTCGGCGGTCAGTGACTGGACGACGGTCGTGTCCCGCATCTCGGCGGCGCCGGTGGACACCACGGCGCCGTCCGGGCCGAGCACCAGCACCTCGGTGCCCAGCGGCAGCGGCGTCGCGCTGAACTCCAGCTCCACCGAGGACGGAGCTGTCGGCACGGCGGCGCCGGCTACCGGGCTGCTGCTCACGAGCGCGTCATGGGCCCGGGCGGGAGGCGCCCCGATGCCGAGGAGCAGCACGGTCAGCAACCCCACCAGCAGCACCGGCCCGGGGCGCGGACCGGCGATCGGGAGGGCGTGCAGAACAGTCATGCCCGTTCTTCGTCCGCGACCGCCCTTCCGGTTGGTCCGGCCCTCGCCGAACGCCATGTGCTGATCGTCGTCTCCGCCCGTACGAGGCCGGACTCCCACCCGCTGCACAGCCCGGCATCAGGAAATTCCTGGGCGGCAGTGAACCGATCCCGCACCACCTCCCGAATGTCGGGTGGTCAGCGCGGCAGTGGGGAGATCCCCGCTGGGGGATCCGTCGGCTGTCCGGGGTCGTCAGACCTGTTCCGCGGTGGGGGCAACGGTGCACCCGCCGACCGACCGGACGAGCGGTGTCAGCCGCCGTCCGCTGCTCCCACCTCACGGTGGGTGCGGCACTCCGATCACGAGGAGCACACCTTGCGCAAGGCACACGCACTCCCGGCCATCGCCATCGCCGCTGCAGCGTTCCCGCTGCTCACCATGAGCACCGCCTTCGCCCACGAGGGGGCCACCAGCTACCAGGCCGACCTCGGTGCGCTCAACCAGTCGGGCGTCGACGGCACCGGGATGGTCACGCTGGACGGCAACACGGCGACCGTCATGATCGAGGCGTCCGGGCTGCTGGCGGGTTCGCCGCACGCCCAGCACTTCCACATCGGCGCCCTGGGCGAGTGCCCGACCGACGCCGACGACACGGACGGCGACGGCTTCCTCAGCACCACCGAGGGTGCACCGGCCTACGGCGCCATCGGCACGTCGCTGACCACCACCGGCGACACCAGCCCGGACAGCGGCCTGGCCATCGACCGCTTCCCGACCGCGGACGACGGCACGCTCAGCTACGAGCGCACCTTCGAGGTCACCGACGACGTCCACGCGGCGTTCGAGGCGGGCACGGCCGTCCTGGTCGTGCACGGCGTCGACAAGAACGACTCCGGTGCCTACGACGGTGACGTCATGAGCGACCTCGACCCGTCGCTGCCGATGGAGGCCACCGCCCCCGCCGCCTGTGGTGCGCTCGAGGTCGCGCAGATGGGTGCCGCGCCGGCCGGTGGCGCCGAGACCGGTGCGGGCAGCACCTCCGGTACCGAGAACACCGCCGTGATCGGCGTCGGCGTCCTGGCCGCCGCCGGTGCTGCGGGTGCCGGTGCGATCGCCTACCGCCGTCGTCAGGCCGAGCAGGCCTGATCCGGCTCCGGGTCGCGCGGGGAGGGCTGACCTC
>NZ_JAAKGN010000081.1:0-20133 GCF_011039295.1 Modestobacter sp. KNN46-3
GAAGACGTACCGCGCGGCGGGCACCAGCTCGAAGTGGTTCCGCGGCCCCCGGACGTCGATCTCCGCGCCCTCCTGCACCTGGTCGTGCACGAGGGCCGAACCGACCCGCTGGTGATCATCCGCCGGGTCCCGGTCCCCGCCTGACGAAGTCGAAGGACCCCGTCCTCCTCACCCCTCGCAAGCTCGGGGCGAGCCTCGGGACGGGGCCGGGGCGGGATCTGGCGATGCGGGCTTGACCCCACGACGAGGAGAGCAGTGCACAGCACGCATGACGAGGTCGACCTGCGGCTGCAGGTGGCCCGGCGGACGACGGGCGCCGAGGGCGTCGTCGTCCTCGAGTTGCGCGACCCGACCGGCGCCGACCTGCCGGCCTGGTCGCCCGGTGCGCACATCGACCTGCTGCTGCCCGGCGGACTGACCCGGCAGTACTCGCTCTGCGGCGACCCGCACGACCGGGCGGTCTGGCAGATCGGCGTGCTCCGCGAGCCGGCGGGGCGGGGCGGTTCGGCCCTCGTGCACGACCAGGTGCAGGAGGGCGCGGAGATCGACGTCCGGGGGCCGCGGAACCACTTCGAGCTGGTGCCCGCCGCGCGGTACGTCTTCCTCGCCGGCGGCATCGGCATCACCCCGATCCTGCCGATGGCCGCCGCCGCGGAGGAGGCCGGCGCCACCTGGGAGTTCCACTACGGCGGGCGCACCCGGACGTCGATGGCCTTCCTCGAGGCGCTGGAGGCGCTGGAGGCGAAGACCGGGCACGGTCTGCGGGTCACGCTGCACCCGCAGGACGAGGTGGGGCTGATCGACCTCGACCGCATCCTGGGCACCCCGCAGCCGGACACGAAGGTGTACTGCTGCGGCCCCGAGCCGCTGCTGGCCGCGGTGGAGCAGCGCTGCGCCGACTGGCCGCCCGGGTCGCTGCACGTGGAACGATTCGCCCCGAAGGAGCAGGGCGAGCGGGTGCTCAGCGGGGACTTCGACGTCGAGCTGACGCTGTCGGGCACGACGCTGACCGTCCCGCCGGACAAGTCGATCCTGCAGGTGGTGGAGGAGGCGGGCATCCCGGTCCTCTCCTCGTGCCAGGAGGGGACGTGCGGCACGTGCGAGACCGGAGTGCTGGAGGGGACCGTCGACCACCGCGACTCGCTGCTGACCCCGGAGGAGCAGGCGGCGAACGACACGATGTTCATCTGCGTCTCCCGAGCCGCGTGTCCGAAGCTCGTCCTGGAGCTCTGAGCCCGGCCGGTCCGGTGGCCCGCCGGACGGCCGGCAGCAAGCTCTTGGCCGTCCTCGACGCGTTCACCCGGGACCGGCGCGCGCTGACCCTCTCCGAGATCGCCCGGGCCACCGACGTCCCGCTGTCCACCGCACACCGGCTGATCGGCGAGCTGTGCAGCTGGGGCGGGCTCGAGCGCGACCCCGACGGCCGGTACCGGGTCGGGTTGCGGCTGTGGGAGCTGGGCGCGCTGGCGCCGCGCGGGCTGGGCCTGCGGGAGGCGGCGCTGCCGTTCATGGAGGACCTCTACGAGGTGACCCACGAGAACGTCCAGCTGGCGGTGCGGGACGGCGTCGAGGTGGTGTTCGTCGAGCGCTTCGCCGCCCGGGAGGCGGTCGCGGTCTACACCGAGGTCGGCGGCCGGTTCGCGCTGCCGCCCACCGGGGTCGGGCTGGTGCTGCTCGCGCACGCACCGACCGCGGTGCAGGAGCAGGTGCTGGCCGCGCCGCTGCGCCGGTACACCGCGCAGACGATCACCGACCCGGTGCAGCTGCGCCGGGTGCTGGCCGAGGTCCGCCGTGCCGGGGTGGCGGTCAGCGACCGGCAGGTCACCGACGACGCGGTCTCGGTGGCCGCGCCGATCTCCGCCGGCGGCGAGGTGGTCGCGGCGTTGTCGATCGTGGTCCGGGGCAGCTCGGCAGCCGCCGTCCGGCCGATGGCGCCCGGTGTGCGGGCCGCCGCCCGGGCGATCAGCCGGACCCTGGCCGGAGGCCCGGCCGAGGGCTGAGGTACGGCGCGCTACCGGACTCCCGGAGTTCTCTCGATGATCCTCTGGGTGTCACCCGTTGGTCTGCACCGGCGACGGAGAGTTCCCGCGACAGATGCAGCACGGACTATGCGGGAGCGCCTCGATGAGCCACGACCACGACCACCCCCACCACGACCACGACCACGGCCACTCCCACGGGGCGGTCTCCGGCGTGGAGGGCACCTGGGCCGACCCGCAGGCCGACGACCCGTTGTCGGTCTCGCGCCGCGCCTTCCTGGCCACCACCGCCGTCGTCGCCGGTGCCGCTGCCGGGCTGGGCAGCGCCGTCACCGGCGTGGGCCAGGGGGTCGCTGCCGCCGCTGGTGCCGGGACGACGACGAACGCCTGGACCGGTCGCACCCGGTACTACGCGGGCGACCACCACATCCACACCAAGTACTCGCCGGACGCGCAGTACGACGTGTCGACCCAGGTCATCAAGGGCCGCCAGTACGGCCTGGACTGGATGGTCATCACCGACCACGGTGGCGTCGCCCACCAGAAGCTCTCGATCGACAAGATCACCCCGGAGATCGAGAAGGTCCGCCGGCAGTACGCGGGCACGATGGTCTACCAGGGCCTGGAGTGGAACATCCCCGGCGCCGAGCACGCCACCGTCATGCTGCCCCCGGGCAACGCGACCGTCGACATCCTCAAGGCGTTCGAGGCCGGCTACGACGGCAGCGCGCTGGCGGCCAAGGGCGTCACCGGCAACGTCGAGCCCTACGCCATCGAGGCGCTGAAGTACCTGGACAACCAGGTGCGCAACCGGCGCACCGAGATCGCGCTGATGTTCGCCAACCACCCCTCCCGGCAGGGCATCGACAGCCCGCACGAGCTCCGCAACTGGCGCGACGCGGCCCCGTCGGTCGCCGTCGGCATGGAGGGCGCGCCCGGTCACCAGGCCGCCGGCATCCCGGTCTCGCAGGGCGGTCCCGGCAGCGGCCGTGGCTACTACGACAACGCCGGCACCAACCCCACCCGCTTCCTGCCGTACCCGCCCGAGTCCTACCGGACCTTCGGCGGCTTCGACTGGATGACCGCCACCCTCGGCGGGCTCTGGGACTCGCTGCTGGCCGAGGGCAAGCCGTGGTGGGTCACCGCCACCTCGGACTCGCACCGGGTCTTCCGGGACACCCGCGTCCAGGGCCCGCTGGACTTCAACGCCAACGGCACCAAGGGCGACCCGGTGGACACCGGCCGGCCGATCACCCAGTACGGCGACTTCTGGCCCGGCCAGTACAGCAGCACCCTCGTGGGGTCGGACTCCCGCTCCTACGTCGGGATCATGCAGGGCCTGCAGGCCGGCAAGGTCGTCGCCGTGCACGGCCGGATCATCGAGGCCCTGGACGTGCGGGTCCGCTCGGTGAAGGACGGCGACCCGCAGGGCGCCTCGCTCGGTGGCCGCACCTGGGTGCGCCGCGGCGGCAGCGTCACGGTGACCATCACGGTCAAGGTGGCTGGCGGCGCCAACGCCAACGGCGACGTGCCGAAGCTCGCCAAGGTCGACCTGATCAGCGGCCCGATCACCGGGGAGGCGAGCGACCGGGACCGGTTCACCGCACCGGAGACCACCGTCGCCAAGACCTTCGAGGTGGGCCGCGGCCGGGCGCAGTGGACCTTCGAGCACACGTTCACCAACGTGGAGCGCTCGTTCTACGTGCGCCTGCGTGGCAGCGACGGCAACCAGCTGGACTCCAACGGCAACCCGCTGATGGACGTCGTCGGGGACGCGAACCCGTGGGAGGACCTCTGGTTCTACGCCAACCCGGTGTTCGTCGACGCGATCTGATGACCGCATCGCTGACGGCGGTCTGGTGGGGCGGGGCGCCGGCGGCCGACCGGGTCGCCGACGCCCACCTGCTGGCGGCGGTCGACGAGGCGCTGGCCGGCTCAGGGGCCGCGGCGGAGCTGGTCTGCACCCACGTGGACGGTTCCGCCCCGGCGCCCCGGGTCGGCGTCTCGATCCGGCTGACCGGGGAGCCGGCCGGCCCGGCGGCGACCCGGTCGGCCCTGGCGAGGGCGCTGGCCGGCCCGGCGGTGGCCGGCGGCACCCACGACGCGGACGTCGCCGGCCCGGCCCGGACGGCGCTGGTCGAGGCCGGTGCCGGGGACGCCGGCCGGGCGGTCCGTTTCCCGGGGTCGGCGTCGGTCACCGGGCGGGTGCCCGTGGCCGACCTGATCGCCGCCACCGCGATCGAGCAGGTCGTCGGGATCGGCGTGGAGCCGGTCGGCACCGACGTCGTGGACACCGGGCCGAACGGGTTCCTGCGGCCGCGGTTCTCCGGCGGCCGGCTCACCCTGCTGGTCGAGCGGGCCGCCGGGGGCGTGCTCCAGCCGTTCGAGATCGAGGACCCGCACCAGTGCTGCGAGGGCGGCGGGCACTGAGCGACCCGCGGGGGCAGGGACGGTCCGTCCCTGCCCCCGCGGACGTTCAGACGGCGGAGACGGCGAAGCCGATCTCCTTGTCGGCGACGCACGCCGGGAAGGTCTCGAACACCCGGGCCCGCTCGGGGGAGTCGTGGTACGTCTCCTCCACCCGGCGGAACTCGTCCTGGTCGCCGTCGTGCGCGACGGCCCAGGTGAACGTCTGGTGCTCCTCGTCGGCCAGGGCGAACAGCACCCGGAACCCGTACTGCTCGCGCACCGGCAGCAGGGTCGGGAACCAGGCCAGGAAGTCGGCCATCCGGCCCGGCTCGAGCACGTATCGGCGCAGCTGCACGGTCTCCATGCCGTCATCCTGCCCGTCGGGCCGGCAGCTCAGGACGGGGGCGCGTAGAACTGCAGGTCGTTGCCCTCGGAGTCCTTGAACGGTGCGAGCCGGCCCCACGGGTGGTCGGCGATCCCGCCGAACTCCACGCCCTTGTCCTGCAGGGCGGCCACCTCGGCGTCCAGGTCGCCGTCGGGCTGGAAGGTGATCACCGCGCCGCCGCTGGCGGGCTGGGCGCTCTCCCGCGCGTTCAGCCCGATCATCAGGCCGTTGGCGTCGAACTCGCTCCAGTCCTCGGTGGTCTTCCCCTCGGAGAGCCCCAGGGTGTCCCGGTAGAACGCCCGGGCCCGGTCCATGTCCGTCACCGGCACCCACACACTCGCCACGCCACTCGCCACGTCAGCACTCCCTCGTCCTCGATCGGTCGTGCCCGACCGGTGCCCCGCGCGGCGACCGGTCAACCCACGGCAGACTGTCGGCGTGCGCTCTCCGACCGATGGCTGGACGACCTGCGCCCTGGGCCACCGGCACTGGGGCCTGGCCGGCGCGGCCGGTCTGCTGCTGCACCGGCCCGGTGCCGACGGTGTCGAGGTGCTGCTCCAACTGCGGGTGGAGTGGTCGCACCACGGCGGCACCTGGGGCACCCCGGGCGGCGCGCTGCACCCGCAGGAGTCCGCGGCCGACGGCGCGCTGCGCGAGGCGGGGGAGGAGCTCGGGCTGCGCGCTGTGGACATCGTCCTCGGCGCGGAGTGGGTCGACGACCACGGCGGCTGGAGCTACACCACCGTGCTGGCCACGCCCGCCGGCGCGCTCGAGCCCGACGACCTGGCGCTGAACGAGGAGAGCGCCGGCGTCGGCTGGTTCGCCCTCGACGCGCTGCCCGTGCTCCACCCCGGGCTCGCCGCGACCCTGCCGGTGCTGGCGCGCGCGGTGACCGGCTCCGACGCCACATGAGCGGACGGCAGATCGCGCGGGGCTACTGGGCGGTGGTGGCACTCGTCGTCGGGGCGTGCCTGGCGACGTCCCTGGTGCGCACCGTGCTCGAGGCGGCGGGCGGCCGCACCACCACGGTGACAGAGGTGGTCCGGTGGCTCAGCCTGTTCACGGTCGGGAGCAACGTGCTGGTGCTGGCCGCTGCGACGACCCTGGCGCTCGACCCGGTGCGCTCCGGCCGCCTCTGGCGGGTGCTGGTGCTCGACGCGCTGCTGGCCATCACGGTCACCGGGTTGGTCTTCTCGGTCCTGCTGTCGCCGACCGTCGACCCCACCGGCGTGACCGTGTGGACCAACCTCGTGCTGCACTACCTGGCACCGCTGGCCATGGTGGGCGGCTGGCTGGTCTTCGGGCCGCGGCCGCGGATCACCGGCGGCACGGTCGCCTGGGCGATGATCTTCCCGGTGGCCTGGATCGGCTGGACGATGTGGCACGGCGCGCAGAGCCGCTGGTACCCCTACTTCTTCCTCGACGCCCGCGACCTCGGCCTCGCGGTCGCGCTGCGGAACACCGCTCTCGTCGTGCTCCTGGCGCTGGTGTTCCTGCTGGTCTACTGGGCGGCCGACCGGTGGCTGCCGGCGACCGACGGCCGCCGACGGGAGCGCGAGGAGGCCGCCGCGCAGAGCTGACCGTGGGCGGGCGCCCCCGGGGACCACACGGCCCGCGCGAGGGCTCAGCCCGGGGACACCGACACGGTGACCAGCCGGTGGTCGCCGAGCGGGAGCTGCCGCACCTCGGGGCGCTGCGGGTCCAGGCCGGCCGGGCCGAGCAGGTGGTCGAACTGCACCCGCGGCGCCGGGGCCGGATAGCTCGGCGCGCTGACCAGTCGCGTGGCGCCGAACACCCGCGCGGGCACCGGTCCGACCAGGTTGAGGTCGCCGGCCAGCACCACCGGGCCGGGCAGCTCGGCGCACCACCGGCGCAGCCGGGTCAGCTGGCGCAGCGCGGTGTGCGGCGCGAAGGACAGGTGGGTGCAGACCACGGTGCAGTGCTCGAGCTCGGCGGCGATCGCCAGCCGCGGCTCGTCGGGGAACCACCACCGGCGGGTCTGCCCGGTGCGCGGGTCGGGCGCCCGCAGCGGCAGCCGGGCCCGGCCGGCGCCCAGCGCGAGCACCGACCAGCGGTGGACCGGCAGCCGACTGAACAGCGCGATCCCGTAGTGCGGGCCGGTCAGCGTCTCCCAGGACCCGCGGAGCACCGGCGGGTCGACCGGGGTCCAGCTGCGGAACGGGTCGGGGGTGCCGGCGACGGCTGCGGCGAACCGCCACTCGGGCGCACCGAGCGCGGCGGCCACCTCGGCGGCCTGGTCGACACCGTGCGACCGGGGCTGGCCCACGTCGACCTCCTGGACGGCGAGGACGTCGACGTCCACCTCCGCCAGCGCGCCCCGCAGTGCCGCGGCGTCGAGCGAGCGACCGGCACCGTCCCGGCCGGAGGCGAGGTTCAACGTCCCGATCCGGAGTTCCACGCCTCCATCAGACCAGTCCGGGGCCACTCGTGCTCCGCTCACCCGGGCTGAGCAGAGCACGGGGCGGCGAGGAGACCCCTGCTCGGCGGAGCGGGGGCATCCTGCTGCGGCTAGGTTCGGGACCGTGAGTGCCCGCGCCGACGTCTCCGAGATCTTCGACCCCACCGCCTGGCGGCCGGTCGAGGGCTTCGAGCAGCTGACCGACGTCACCTACCACCGCGCCGTCGACGCCGGAGTGGTGCGGATCGCCCTCGACCGGCCCGAGGTGCGCAACGCCTTCCGGCCGCAGACGGTCGACCAGCTGCTCGCCGTCTTCGAGCACGCGCGGCTGGCCACCGACGTCGGCTGCGTGCTGCTCACCGGCAACGGCCCCAGCGCCAAGGACGGCGGCTGGGCGTTCTGCTCCGGCGGCGACCAGCGGGTGCGTGGGAAGTACGGCTACGAGGCCGGCGACGGCGCGAACGGCCGGCTGCACATCCTGGAGGTGCAGCGGCTGATCCGGTTCATGCCGAAGGTCGTCGTCTGCGTCGTCCCGGGCTGGGCGGCCGGTGGCGGGCACAGCCTGCACGTGGTCGCCGACCTGACCCTGGCCAGCGCCGAGCACGCTCGGTTCAAGCAGACCGACGCCGACGTCGGCAGCTTCGACGGCGGGTTCGGCTCGGCGTACCTGGCCCGCCAGGTCGGGCAGAAGTTCGCCCGGGAGATCTTCTTCCTCGGCGAGGAGTACTCCGCCGAGGAGGCGCACCGGATGGGCATGGTCAACAGGGTCGTGCCGCACGCGGAGCTGGAGGCCACCGCGCTGGACTGGGGACGCCGGATCGTGGCCAAGAGCCCGACCGCCCAGCGGATGCTCAAGTACTCGTTCAACCTGATCGACGACGGGCTCGTCGGTCAGCAGCTGTTCGCCGGGGAGACCACCCGGCTGGCCTACATGGCCGAGGAGGCGGTGGAGGGTCGGGACTCGTTCCTGGAGAAGCGCCCGGCCGACTTCTCCCGCTTCCCATGGCACGCCTGAAGGAGGAGGACACGGATGATCGTCGAGGTGATCGGGGGTGCCGACGAGGTGCCCGAGGTGCGGGTGGCCGACGTCGACGACCTGGCCCGGTTGCACCTGGCCGTCGGCGCGCTGACCGACGAGGACGTCGATCGGGCGCTGCGCGAGGCGGGCCTGGGCCGGCTGACCGAGGGGGACACCGGCCTGCTGGACGTGGCGGCCCTGCGCGCCGCCGCCGAGCCGCATGCGACCGCCGACGACTGGGCGCAGCGTTTCGACGGGATGGTGGAGCAGGCCGGCGAGAAGGGTTGGACGGCGGACGACGGGGCCAGCCTGCAGGTGCACGTGGAGCCCGCCGCGTCGGCCTGAGGGCGCTCCCCGACCCGCCCGGCGGCATGTGTCCTCGATTGGAGTCGCTCGGTTGTTGTGGTCACTCCACCTTCTTGGGCACGATTGCATGGTGACCACGACCGATCTGCCTCCGCGACCCGCCGGCGCCCGTCCTCCGGGGCGCCCACTGTCCTCGGAGCTGTCCGAGCAACTGGTGGCCGTGGCGGTGGAGATCCTCGCCGACGAGGGCTGGGGGAGGCTCAACAGCGACCGCGTGGCCGCGCGGGCCCGGGCCGGCAAGGCCGGCATCTACCGGCGGTGGCCCACGATGGCCGCACTGGCGCGGCACGCCCTGAGCACCGCGCCGCTGGTCGAGCTGCCCGCCGACTCCGGGTCGCTGCGCAGCGACCTCTGCGAGCTGCTGGCCCGCTGGACCCGGCCGCTGGACCGGGCGGAGCGAGCCGCCGCGAGCCTGGTCGGGGCAGCCCGGCACGACGACGACCTGCGCGCCGGCCTCGAGGAGGCGCTGGTGCGCCCGCTGGCCGGTGCGGTGCGCGAGCTCGCGGCGCGGGAGGCCGCCCGCGGGCGTGAACTGCCGCACCAGCGGGTCGCGCTGCTGGGGTCGGCGGTGCAGGCCCTGTGGTGGCAGCGCTACACGGCCTTCGGTCCGGCGCCGATGAGCACCGCGCAGGTCGAGCAGCTGGTCACCGACGTGCTGCTGCCGATCGTCGAGCCGGCGCAGCTGCCGCCCGGCTGAGGGAGGGCCCCGTCCTCCTCATCCCTCGCGAGCTCGGGACGAGCCTCTGGACGGGGCCGAGGGGCGGGGGCAGCGGAGTCCTCCTTCAGTCGATCCGCACGTCCAGCTGCCGAGCGAGCCGGCGCACCCCGTCCTCGAGCATGGCGAGGGTGGCGGCGGTGGTCGCGTGCTCGGGTCCGTGCGCTGCGGCGCCGCGCTCCGTGCCGAGCACCTGGCGGCGGTTCGCGAGCACCAGCACCCGCCCGGCCACCAGGAACAGGTCGGCCGCCAGCCGGCTGAGCAGGTCGACCGAGGCGCCGTCCGGCTGCTCCGTCGCCGAGAGCGCCGTCGCCAGCGCAGCGGCCACCCGCCCGCCGGCCTGCTCGACCAGCGTCCGCTCCCGTTCCTGCAGGCTGGCCGAGCACGCCAGGGCCTGCAGGTAGCTGCGGTGCTCCGGCTGCGCCTCCTGCTCCAGCAGCTGGTGGAGGTCGCTCTCCAGGTAGCTGCGCAGCGCGGCCAGCGGTCCGGTGCCCTGCGGCCGGGCCGTGACGGCGGCGGCGACCCCCTCGACCCAGGGCGTCCGGCCGTCGAAGAACAGCGCTTCCTTGCTGTCGAAGTGGTTGAAGACGGTCTGCACCGCCACGTCGGCGGTTGCGGCGACGTCGGCGATGGTCACCGCGTCGAAGCTGCGCTCGGCGAACAGGCGCTGAGCCGCCGCGCGTATCTCCGCCCGGGTCTGCGCCTTGCGGCGCTCCCGGCGTCCTCCTGTCGCCGCGTCCACGGTCGACAATGTAGAGCGCAACTGACCGCTCGCGATGCTGTGTCAGCCGGTCAGTGCCGTGTCCGCGGCGGCGCGCAGCCGGTCGTGCGCCGGTGCCCAGTCCGCCCACACCGCGTCGGCCCAGGCGCGCACCAGGGCCGGCAGGTCCACGACGTCCAGGTCGGCGGCCAGGTCCGCGACGGTCGTCGTCCAGCGCTCCGGTGCGGTCAGGTCACGGGGGGCGGCGTCGTCCACCCGGCTGCCGAGTGCGGCCGAGCGCGCGTGGTCGACGCTCCGCTCCAGCTCCAGGCAGAGCCGGACCGGTGCGGCGGCCGGTCCGCCGGGCACCAGGTGCTGGGCGTCGTAGGCGTCGGTGGACACCCGGAGCAGCGATGCGGCCCGCACGTCCTGTCCGGCCTCCTCGCGCAGGCCGCGCACGGTCACGGCGAACAGCCCGGCGCAGCTGGCCGAGGCGCCGGCGTGCGTGCCGACGAGGCCGGGGACGACGGCGAGCACCGCACCGCAGCCGGGACAGGCGGAGGTCTCCGGCGCCTGCTGGGGGATCGCGGTGTCGGCGCCGGTCACGACGGTCGATCGTGCCGTACGGGGACGGGCACCGCCGACCGGACGGGTGGCACTGGGTGCCACCCGACGGCGAGAGGTGACGCCGGACCCCCTAGCGTGGGCCAGGTCACGCTCGAGACAGGAGACGGTGGATGAAGACGCACGGCGCGGTGCTGCGGGGTCCCGGCGACTGGGAGGTCGCGGAGCTCGAGCTGGTCGACCCCGGCCCGGGGCAGGTGCTGGTCGAGATGGCCTACGCGGGGCTGTGCCACTCCGACGAGCACCTGCGGTTCGAGAGCCAGCGCTACCCCATCGTCGGTGGGCACGAGGGCGCCGGCGTCGTCCAGGCCGTCGGGGCCGGTGTCGCCGGCCTGCAGCCCGGCGACCACGTGGTCACCTCCTTCCTGCCGGCGTGCGGCCACTGCCGCTGGTGCGCCACCGGCCGCTCCAACCTCTGCGACCTCGGCGCGACGATCGGCACCGGGCAGCTGCCGGACGGGACCTGGCCGTTCCGGCTGGACGGCGAGGAGCTCGGCGGCTTCTGCATGGTCGGTGCCTTCGCCCAGCACTCGGTCCTGTCCCAGTTCTCCTGCGTCAAGATCGAGCCGCACCTGCCCCTGGACGTCGCCGCGCTGATGGCCTGCAGCGTCCCGACCGGCTGGGGGTCCGCGGTGAACGCCGGACCGGTGCGCCAGGGCGACGTCGTGGTCGTCGTCGGGACCGGCGGCGTCGGCTGCAACGCCGTGCAGGGCGCGGCGATGGCCGGTGCGGGCGCCGTCGTCGCCGTCGACCCGGTGGCCTTCCGCCGCGAGTTCGCCCAGACCCTGGGCGCCACCCACGCGGTCGCCAGCACCGAGGAGGCGGCGGGCCTGGCGAAGCAGCTGTCCCGCGGCACCGGAGCCGACGTCGTCATCCTGGCCACCGGCACGACCAGCCCGGAGATCACCGGCGGCGCCTACCGCTGCCTGGGCAAGGGCGGCACGCTGGTGCTCACCGGCCTGGCCGACCACACGATGGCGACGACCGTCGCGCTGCCCGGGAACATCACCACCGTCTACGAGCAGCGGGTGCAGGGGGCGCTGTACGGGATGTGCAACGCCTACCGGGACATCCCGCGGCTGCTGCGGCTCTACGAGGACGGCGCGCTCCAGGTCGACTCGCTGATCACCAAGCGCTACACCCTCGACGAGGTCAACCAGGGCTACCAGGACCAGCGCGACGGCACGGTCATCCGCGGCGTCCTCCAGCACCAGCACTGACCACCCCTGAGCCACCAAAATGGCCATTTTGGTGGCTCAGGGGGTGATCGTCCGGGGGACTGGGCAGGTCAGCGGGCATGGCCGAACCCACCATCGCCGTCATGGACGTCGACGGCACCCTCGTCGACTCGAACTACCACCACGCCCTGGCCTGGTACCGGGCGCTCCGCTCACTGGGGGAGACCTACCCCGTCTGGCGCATCCACCGCCTGATCGGCATGGGCGGTGACCAGCTCGTCGCCGCCCTCGGCGGGGAGGAGGTCGAACGGCGGATCGGTGCCGAGGCCCGCGACAGGTGGGTGGAGGAGGTCGACCCGTTCATCGACGAGATCGCCCCGCTGCCCGGCGCCCGCGACCTGCTGGTGGCCATCAAGGAGCGCGGGCACCGCCTGGTGCTTGCCAGTTCGGGCAAGCCGAAGCACGTGGAGGCCTTCCTCGACCTCCTCGACGCCCGGGACCTCGCCGACGCCGTCACCGACAGCGGCGACGCCGAGTCCTCGAAGCCCGAGCCGGACCTGCTGCAGGTGGCGCGGCGCAAGCTCGGTGCCGCCGACGAGACGAGCAGCGTGATGGTCGGCGACTCGGTGTGGGACGTGGTGGCGGCGAAGAACGCCGGGATGCCGGCGATCGTCGTCCGCTCCGGTGGCTTCGGGGACGACGAGCTGCACGACGCCGGTGCGGTCGGGATCTACGACACCCCCGGCGACCTCGCGGCCGCGCTGGACGACACCCCGCTCGCCTGAGCGAGGACCCCGTCCTCCGGCCCCTCGGTGGGGAACTGTGCGATGAGGGCGCGTTCCCGGCCGGGAACGCGCCCTCACTGCACAGTGCGGTGGCCGCTCCTCAGCCGACGACGCCGGCGCGGTGCGCGGTGTACTCGTCGACCGCGCACATCGGGGGCCGCTCGTCGACGGCGACGGTGTGGCTGGTCGGCACGAAGCCGCGCCCGTCGTGGGCGAACTGGGTGAGCAGCCCGCCCGGCTCCAGCCGGCGCCGGTCCGAGCGGCCGCGCTCGGCGCGGGACAGCACGGTCGAGACGATCTGGCCGGCCATCGTGCCCAGCGCCTCGTCGGTCTGGTGGGAGTGCGTGCGGGTGCCGAGGTCGACCTGGGCCAGCCCGTTGAGGCCGCAGACCTGCAGCAGGTCGACCAGCAGGCCGACCTCCACGCCGTAGCCGGAGACGAACGGCACCTGCTCCAGGGCCGAGCGGCGGCCGGCGTACTCCCCGCCCAGCGGCTGCACGAACCCGGCCAGCTCCGGCCACAGCGCGTTCAGCAGCGGACGGGCGGTGAGCTCGGTGACCCGGCCCCCGCCGGCCGGGCGGTGCTCGCCGTCGACCGTGAGCGGGCGGGTGTAGCAGCCCTTGACGTACTCGATGCGGGGGTCGGTGAGCAGCGGGGTGAGCAGCCCCGGCACGTAGTGGCTGACGTCGCCCAGCAGGTCGGAGTCGATGAAGACGACGAGGTCGCCGGTGGTGGCCGCCAGGGACTTCCACAGCGCCTCGCCCTTGCCCGGGCGGTCGCCCTGCCTCGGCAGCACGTCGCCGACCGCGACGACCTCGGCGCCGGCGGCCCGGGCCACCTCGGCGGTCGCGTCGGTGGAGTGGGAGTCGATGACGACGAGCTCGTCGATCAGCGGCACACCCTCGACCCAGCGCTCGACCAGGTCGCGGACCAGGACCCCGACGGTGGTCTCCTCGTTCCGCGCGGGGAGGACGACGCTGACCCGGTGGCCGCCGCGGCGTTTGGCCAGCAGCAGCGCATCGACGTCGATCTCGGCCAGGGAGGTGGCCGACGTGGTGCGGTGCTCGAACCAGGCCCGGGCGTCAGGTCGCATCAGCCCACTGTCGAGCAATCCAGCCACCTCCGGCACGTCGGCGGGGCGGCGTTCACATGAACTTCACGTTCCCCCTGCGGCCCAGGGTGACGGCTGTGTGGCCACCCGGCAAATCCCGTGGGACGGACCCATCGGTGCACCGGAGGTCGGTCAGGTGCTCTCCCGGCCGGGCTCCGCGGCGTCCAGTGCCACGCGGGCGCCGGGGGCGGTCAGCGCCACGGCGGTGGCCGAGCCCGCGGCGGCGACCGCGGCCGCGAACCGGCGGGGTGGCTCGACGAGCAGTGCCCGCATCCGGGCCCGCCAGGGGCTGGGCACCGAGGTCAGCCCGGCGACGGCGAAGGTGCCCCAGTGCACCGGGACGGCGACCTGCGGGCGGAGCAGCGCCACGGCCCGGGCGGCACCGGCCGGGTCCAGGTGGCCGGGGCCGAGCGTGGGGCCCCACCCCCACACCGGCAGCAGGGCGACGTCCACGCCGTCGTCGCCGAGGTCGGCCATCCCGGGGAAGAGGTCGGTGTCGCCGGCGGCGTAGACGGTGACGCCGTCCCCGGCGAGCAGGTGCCCGACCGCCGGGGCGTGCGGGCCGTGGGTGAACCGCGGCCCCCAGCGGTGGGCGGCGTGGTCGGCGGGGGTGGCGGTGACGGTGAGGCCGCCGTCGGTGAGGCTCGCACCCGCACCGAGCTCCTCGACGGCGGTGAAGCCGTGCCGGCCGAGCCATCGGCCGGCGCCGCGGGGCACCACGATCGGCGTGCTGCGGCCCAGCCGGCGCAACGAGGGCAGGTGCAGGTGGTCGTTGTGCAGGTGCGAGACGACCACCAGGTCGACGCCGGCCCAGGCCTCGGGAGCCAGGCGGGGGACCACCCGCCGCAGCGGGCCCAGCCGGTGGGTGAGCAGCGGGTCGGTGAGCACCGTCCGGCCGGCCAGTTCCACCCGGACGGTCGAGTGGCCGAGGAAGTGCAGGGACGGCGCGGTCACCGGGTCAGTGTCGCGCCGACCACCCGCCCGGTCGTCACACTCCGGCGCGTGGTCGCGGCAGCGGCACGGGGACGGGTACGGGGGCGACCACCGCGGGACCGGGGTGGCGCAACAGGGCGGCCACCTCGGCGGCGGTCAGGCCGGTCGGCAGCACCGGGCCGGAGACGGCGACCACGCCCTGCACGCGCAGCTCGTGGAGCAGCTGCCGGGAGTCGATCTCCTTGGCCACGGTGGACACCTCGAAGTCGCGGGCACTGCGGCCGATCGCGCCGAGCACCTCCAGTGTCCGGTCGTGGTTGCCGCCGGCCGACAGGTTGCGGACGTCGACCATCACCACCTCCAGGGGCAGCCGGGAGAGCTGCGACCACAGGGTGGAGCCCATGCCGTAGTCGTCCAGCCCGATCCGGACCCCGGTCCGGTGCACGGCGTGCAGCGCGGGGATGAGGGCTGCCGACGAGGTCTGCAGCACCTCCTCGGTGACGAAGAGGGTGAGCCGGGGTGGCGCCAGGTCGACCGCGGCCAGCGCCACGGCCACCTCGCCGGGCAGCTCGTCGGCGTGCACCAGCCCCGCAGGCAGGTCGACGGCGACGAGCAGCTGGTCGTCGAGGGCGGCCACGTCGGCGCAGGCCCGGGTGATCAGCCACTGCTGCAGGGCCGCGGTGCAGCCCTGCCGTTCGGCGGCGGCCCACAGCTCCGCCGCGGGCAGCGCGCCGAGCTCGGGGTGCAGCCACACGGGCTGGGCGTGCAGCGCGGCGAGGACGCCGGTGTCGCCGTTGGCGATGGTGTCGAAGCGGAGCTGGACCTCCCCGTCGGCCAGGGCGGTGGCGACGGAGCTGCTGGCCGCGGCCTGCGCCACCCGGTCGTCGGTGTGCAGTCGCCAGCAGCCCTTGCCGGCCCGCTTGGCGGCGCCGAGGGCGGCGTCGGCCTGGCGGAAGGCGAGCTGGCCGCCCCCGGGGTGCACCCGGCAGATGCCCACGCTGGCGCCGACGGTGAAGGTGCGGTCGCCGATCCGGCAGGGCCGGGCGAGCACGTCGAGCACCCGCTGGGCGGCCTCGACGGCGGCGTCCTCGCCCCCGGCCAGCAGCACGGCGAACTCGTCGCCGCCGAGGCGGGCGACCAGGTCGTCGGTGCGCAGCAGGCCCTGGAGCCGCCGGGCCACCTCGACCAGCAGCAGGTCACCGGCCTCGTGGCCGGCGGAGTCGTTGACCGCCTTGAACCCGTCGAGATCCAGCACCAGCAGGGACCGCTCGGCGGTGGTCGCCGACCCGGCGGCCATCTCCTGGAAGAGCAGTGCACGGTTGGGCAGCCGGGTGAGGTGGTCGGTGAACGCCATCCGCTCCAGCTCCTGCTCGCGGCGTCGCCGGGTGGTCACGTCCCGCAGGTGGAGCACCCGCCGCCCGCTGCCGGGGCGCTCGTGGTGGGTGACCTCCAGGTCCCGGCGCTCGCCCTCGGGGCCGTGCAGCCGCAGGTGGACCACGGGGGTGACCCCGCCGGCCGCGGTGGTCAGCTCACGGCGGACGCGGGGGCGGTCCTCCTCGTGCAGCAGGTCCAGCAGCAGGGGGTGCGGGTCGGCCTCGACGACCCCGAGCAGGGTCCGGGCCGCGGGGGAGGTGAACTCGAGGCGGAGCTCGGCGTCCACGATCGCCACGCCGTCCGAACTGGCCTCGACCAGGCCCCGGAAGTCCTCCTCGCTGCGCAGCAGGTCCTCCTCGATGCGGTCGCTGTCCCGGATCCGCATGAACAGCCGCACCAGCAGCAGGAGGACCACCACGGCGGTGCAGGCCAGCGCGCCGTCGGGGACGCGCAGGTCGAGCAGCAGGGCGGTCACCAGGGTGACCGGCACCCCGATCAGGGCCAGGACGTCGATGACCAGGCCGGCGGAGTTCACGGTCGGGGTGGAGTCGGCCGCGGAGGACCGGCCCGGGACGGCGCTGGCCAGCTGGACGGCGTGGACGGCGGCGACCAGTGCGCCGGCGATCGCCACGTCGGCCGCGGCGGCCCACGTCGTGCCCGGCTGCACGATGTGCACGGCGAGCAGCGCCGAGGCCAGTCCCAGCAGCCCGGTCATGAGGATCATCGCGGTCGCCGGACGCCGGACGGCCGCGGTCGACACCGTGCACAGGGCCCCGACGACGCCCACGGCCACCGCGGGGTAGATGCCGTAGGCGAGCACCAGGGGCAGCAGGTCGGGGTCGATCGCACCCGGCGTCACTGCCGGGGCCAGCACCAGCACGTCGGCGACGACGACGAGGGCGAGGGTGACCAGCACCCCGTCGATCACCAGGATCGGCCAGCGGGTGCCGCGGACCCGCCCACCGATCAGCGCGGCGCTGACCGTCGGCCCGAGGGCCGCGATGAGCACGAGCAGGTCACCCAGGCCCAGTTGGCCGAGGGCACCGCCGACGCCCAGCCCGGTGACCAGGCTGGCGCAGGCGAAGAGCAGGGAGCTGGCGCCCAGGACCTGCCAGGGCAGCCGGTCGCGGACGTCCATCCCACGGGTGAGCCGGGTGCAGCGCCAGGCCGCCCACCCGCCGAGCGCAGCCAGCACCAGGTTGTCCCACTGCGGCACGGCCCCGTACGGACTGGCCGGCACGGCGATGCCCAGGGCGACCAGCGCACCGAGCAGCACCAGGCTCAGCGGTGCCCGCCGGACCTGGTTCACCTCGGCAATCCGTCGTCCGCGGCCCGGGGCAGCCCCGGTGCCGAGGTGGGCACCGGCGCCCCGCCCAGCCCTGGGAGCTGGGTGGTCAGCGCGGCCTCGTCCAGCGGCCGGGCCAGCAGGTAGCCCTGGATGAACCGGTGGCCCATGTCGCGCAGCAGCTGCAGCTCGGTCGCCGTCTCGACGCCCTCCACGACCACGACGAGGCCCAGGCTGGTGCCCAGGTGCAGGACGGAGCTGCACAGTGCCCGGCGCTGCGGGTCGGTCTCGACGTCGGCGAGGAACTGCCGGTCCATCTTCAGGACGTCGATCGGCAGGCCGACGAGGTAGGCCAGCGAGGACCAGCCGGTGCCGAAGTCGTCGACGGCGATCCGGACGCCCAGTCGCCGCAGGGCGGTCAGGTCGTCGGTCACGTGCTCGTCGTCCAGCAGCACCGACTCGGTGATCTCCAGGACCAGCCGGGAGGCGGACAGCCCACTGGATCCCAGGGCCTGGAGGACGTCGGACACCAGTTCGCCGCTGCGGACGTGCCGCGCCGAGACGTTGACCGCCACCGCCAGGTCCGGGTGCGGGAGTGCGGCGACCGTGGCGGTGGCCTCGGCGAGCACCCACCGACCCAGTTCGGTGATCAGCGCCGACTCCTCGGCCAGGGGCACGAACTCCGCCGGCGACACCTCCCCGTACACGGGGTGCCGCCAGCGCAGCAGCGCCTCGACCGAGACGGTGCGGTGCAGCGCCAGGTCGACGACCGGCTGGTAGACCAGCCGCAGCTGACCCTCGGCGAGGGCCTGGTGCAGGTCGGTGCGCAGGGTCTCCTCGCGCTGCTGGGTGATCCGGAGGGCGTCGGAGTGCCGGCGGACCCGGCCGGGACCGGCGGCGCGGGCGCTGCGCAGCGCCAGGTCGCCCCAGCGCAGCGCGTCCCCGGCGTCCGCGTCGGCGTCCAGGGGCGTGACGCCGGCCGCGGCGGTCAGCCGCAGGGTGCCGTTGCCGATGGCGACCGGCTCGACGGCGGCGACCAGCCGGCCGGCGATCACCTCGGCGTCGGCCACCGTGCCGGAGACCAGGACGGCGAACTCGCTCACCCCGGAGCGGGCCAGCCAGTCGTTGCCGCGCAGGGCCCGGGCGAACCGGGTGGTCAGCTCGCGCAGCACCGCGACGTCGTCGCCCGCAGGGAACCCGTCGACGCCCAGCACGACGAGGGAGGCGCTGCTGGCCGACGGGGCGCGGAGGGTGGCGGCGAGCCGCTGGGTCAGGGCCGAGCGGTTGGGCAGGCCGGTCGCCGGGTCGCTCGTGCTGAAGGTGACCACGGGCTCGGCCGGCTGCGGGGCACTGGCGCTGACGTCCCGGCAGTAGAGCACCAGGGCGCCCACGTCGGGGTCGCCGCGCAGGTCGCGGACCTGGGACTGGATGAGTCGCCATCGACCGTCGAGGTGCCGCACCCGCGCCGTCCGGGTCTTGGTCTCCATCGGGTCGGTCGAGGCGGCACTGAGGGCGGCGACCAGGCCCGGGGCGTCGTCGGGGTGGACGGCGGCGGCGATCGAGTGGCCGACGATGCGCTGGGGGTCCAGGCCGAGCAGCGCGGTGATGGCGGGGGAGACCCACTGCACCTGCAGCTGGTCGTCGAGGATCAGCACCGGGTCGGCGCTGCCGCGCACCAGCGTGCGGAAGTAGGCCTCGCTGCGCTGCAGGTCGGTGGTGAGCCGCTGCTGGGTGCGCCAGGACGCCACCTGGTGGGCCAGCAGGGCGCCCAGCCCGAGCACGCCGAGCGTCGTCCCGAAGATGGTGAGCGTCCCGGTGACCTGGACGCTGAGCAGCAGCAGCGAGCCGCCGGCCAGCGCGGTGGCGTGCGGCAGCATGGCGCCGAGGGCGGAGCCGTCCACGCGCCCGCGGTCGGCCGTGGGCTGCGGTCGGTCGGCGTGGCAGGCGACCACCAGCAGGGCCAGCCCGAGGACGCTCAGCGCGCAGGCCAGGTACTGGACGTAGCCCGGCCCGGAGGCGATCGAGGAGCACGCGCCGGCCAGTGCGGTGGCGACCTGGGAGGCGAACAGCAGCCAGCCGACCGGACGCTGGGCGGCGGGGCAGACCGCGATGAGGACCAGCGAGAAGCCGGTGCCGAGGGCGGTGCTGGACAGCAGCGCGAAGAGCGCGATCGTCTCCGACAGGGGCAGCACGCCGTCCCGGGCGATGGTCAGGTGGTAGAGCGTGTGCACGGTCAGCAGGTCGGCGATCACGAAGAGCGTGAACATCGTCGCCACCTGCGCCCGGGCGGCCCGGAGCGACGCCCGGTCGAGCATCCGCAGGATCGCCACGACCACCAGCAGCTGACCGGGGACGCTGCCCAGGGCGGTCTGCCCCCAGGGCAGCACCGACGCGGCGGCCAGGGCACCGCCGGCGCCGACGGCGACCGAGGCGGCGTACCAGCGCCAGCCGGCCGGGTGGGCGCTCCGGCGCCCGGCGCGGGTGAGGAGGACGAGCACCCCGGCGACGGCGAGGAAGTTCACCGTCACCGCCACGGTGACGGCGGTCCGTCCCGGCAGCAGCCCGGCGGACAGGGTGGCGCAGGACGCCAGGACGGCGAGCAGCAGTGGCCGGCTGAGCGTGCGGACGGCGGCCGGGCCGCCCCGCGTCGGAGCGGCCATGGCCCGCCTGGGTGCGGCGAGGGCTCCGGAGGTCACGGATCAGTTGTCGGACCGCGGGCGGCCGTGGGCGCGTGGACGGCTCCGCCCTCGGCGCCATGCTGCCGCACGCCACCGCGCTGGCCGGCGGCTCGCTGCTGCTGCTCAGCGTCCAGGTCACCGGGACGCTCACCATCTTCGGGACGACGCTCGGCG
>NZ_JAAKGN010000082.1:0-19961 GCF_011039295.1 Modestobacter sp. KNN46-3
TGGACACTCACGTCGGTGCGGGACACGAGGGGCTCGATCTCCAGAGGGCGGTGTCGGGCGGCCCGAGTGGGCCCCCACGGTCTCAGGTGTACACGACAGGAGTGCGCCGTCACCACGATCGGGACGGCGATCAGCAGCGTCACCGTCTCGCCGGCCGAGACGGAGGCCCGCGGCCCCGGGTCGGTGTCGACGACGGTGCCCGGCGTGGCGTCGTCCCGCTCGACGTTGTTCGGCACGATGACGCCGTTGTCGAGCCCCGCGTCCACGAGGGCCTCCCGGGCGGCGGGCTCGGTGAGCCCGCGCACGTCGGGCAGGGTGATCGAGCCGGTGGAGATGCTCAGCCGGAACGACACGTCCGGGGCGGCCTGGCTGCCCGGCGTGGGGTCGAGCCCCACGACGGTGCCGGCGGGCTGCAGGCTGTCGACCTGATCGGTGCTGGTGCTCCCGGTGAAGCCGGCGCCCACCCCGACCACCTCGGCGGCTCCGCCGACGGAAGAGCCCACCCCACCGGCGCAGCCCACCAGCTGAGCGCGGGCCACCCGGCGGAGTGGCCGGTTCAGATCGTGACGGTGGTGAGCCGGCGGGCGGTGGCTGCCGCCGCCTCGACCCGGGCGGGATCCGGTGCCAGTCCACAACTGGACAGCCAGTTCGCCAGCAACCGGTGCCCGCCCTCGGTGAGCACCGACTCGGGGTGGAACTGCACCCCCTCGATGGGCAGCTCCCGGTGCCGTAGCGCCATCACGATGCCCGACGGCGTGCGGCCGGTGACCTCCAGCTCGGCCGGGACGCTGTCGGACTCCACCGCGAGCGAGTGGTACCGGGTGGCGATGAACGGGCTGTCCAACCCGGCCAGCACGCCCACGCCCTCGTGCACGACCTGGCTGGTCTTGCCGTGCAGCAGCTCGGGCGCCCGGCCCACGACGCCACCGAAGGCCTCGGCGATCGCCTGGTGCCCCAGGCAGACCCCGAGGACCGGCAACCCGGCTTCGGTGGCAGCCCGCACCATCGGCACGGTCACGCCGGCGTCGACCGGTGTGCCGGGGCCGGGGGAGAGCAACACCCCGGCGAGGTCGAGGTCGGTGAGCTCGTCGACGGTCACCGCGTCGTTGCGGCGCACCACGCTGGGCACCCCGAGCTGGCCCAGGTACTGGACGAGGTTGTAGACGAAGCTGTCGAAGTTGTCGACGACGAGCACCGGCCGGACGGCGGGCAGGCTCATCGCTGGACACTCACGTCGGTGCGGGACACGAGGGGCTCGATCTCCAGAGGGCGGTGTCGGGCGGCCCGAGTGGGCCCCCACGGTCTCAGGTGTACACGACAGGAGTGCGCCGTCACCACGATCGGGACGGTCGGGCGCAGACGGTCAGCCGACCCTGGCGTACTGCATGTCCAGGGCCCCGTCATAGGCCGGCAGGGTCAGCTTGTCCTGCTCCTCGACGTCGAAGGTCAGCCCGTAGGCGTCGGCCGCCTCCTGGAAGACCTGCACCCCCGGGGAGGCGGCGAGCTCGTCCCGCATCTCGTCGGCGTCCCCGACCGCGGTGACCACGTACGGCGGTGAGTACGTACGGCCGTGCAGCAGCAGGGTGGGGCCGACGCAGATGACGGCGCTGGTGGAGATCAGCCGCTGCCCCATGATGGCCACGCCGTCGGCATCGGCGGCCCACAGAGCGTTCACCACCGCCTGGACGTCGGACTGGTGGATCACCAGGTTGTCCGGGTTGCCCTCGGTCGGCGTGGTGCCGGCGGACGTGCGCGGGGCGTCGTCCAGCGCGATGGCCAGCCCCGGCCCGGTGAGCTCCGCGAGCCCGGCGGAGCCGACCCCGGGGGCGGCCTCCTGCTGCACGGCGGCGACCTCCCCGTTCCGCGAGGCCGCCAGGTCGGTGAGCGCCTGCACCTGCTGCTGCAGGGCGGCCAGCTCGGCCTGCTGACCGGCGACGGTGGAGTCACGCTCCTCGATCAGCGCGGACAGCTCGGTGACCTCCCCACCCCGCAGGTCGGTGCCCTGCGCCGTCGTGCTGGAGGTGGCGAACAGCAGACCGGCGGCCAGGGCGACGACGGGCACGAGCACGACCCACGGGTCGAACCGGCGGGGGCGCCCGATGCGGGTCATGCACACCTCCTGGTGTCGGCGCCCACCCCGGAGGGGCGAACAGGGGTGACGCCACCGCGCGACGGGGCGGGACTGCTGGCCGTCTCAGCTTAGGCTGGTGGGCGTTCACGCCGGGGCGTCAGGCCACCGGCCCGGGAGGGAGTCCGCCAGGTGCCCAAGTCGAAGGTGCGCAAGAAGTCGGTCTACACGCCGCCGGAGGGCGTGCTGCCCGCGAGCGCGGCCCGGGCCCAGGCCGCGCAGCCGAGCCCGCGGTGGTACGCGCCGGTGATGGTCGCGCTGATGTTGCTCGGTCTGCTGTGGATCGTCGTCTACTACGTGGCAGGCGACCGGATCCCGCTCATGACGACGCTGGGCCCGTGGAACTTCGCCATCGGTTTCGGCGCCATGGTCGCCGGGCTGATCATGTCGATGCGCTGGCGCTGACGCCCGCGCACGGCTCGACCGACAGGCCCTCGTCCCTCCGGGACGGGGGCCTTCGTCGTGTGGGCCTCGTCCCCCGAGGGGACGCTGACCGGTCGGTACTCCGCTCGGTGACCAGTGCACAGCGAGCCGTCACCGGCTCGCTGGGTCGACAAACGGTCAACGTGCAGGTCAGGGGCTCGCCGGAAGATCGTCTGTGCACAGCGGGCCGCTCCGTCCACAGGCAGGCTGCTCCGCCATCCACCGGGTTGTCCACGATCTGTGGGTTGCCCGGACCGCGGGACCCCGGGCTGACCTGCGGGAATGCCTGCGATGTGACCACTGGGACGGAAACGGCACAGGGGTAACTACACCCGTGGAACTCCGTCCCCAGCTGTGTACACACCTGTGGGAAAACCGGTCGCTCTGATCCTTCTCCCGAAGGCGATCAGGCGCTTACTACCCGACTCCCCGAAGCGCAAACCAGCAGCGTGACGGGCCGTTCCCGCGCGTGTCCGGGCGAGTTGTCGACATCCCCACCCCGGTGGACGGTCGCCGGGACAGCACAGCCCCCGTCCGCGTGGACGGGGGCTGTGGACGACCGGGACCGGGTCGGTCAGCGGTCGAGGAGCTCCAGGATCGTCGCGTTGGCCATGCCACCGCCCTCGCACATCGTCTGCAGCCCGTACCGGGTGCCGGTGGCCTGCATGTGGTGCACCAGCGTGGTCATGATGCGTGCGCCCGAGGCGCCCAGGGGGTGCCCGAGCGCGATCGCGCCACCCAGGGCGTTGACCGCCTCGGCGGCGGCGCCGATCTCCCGGCGCCAGGCGAGCGGCACCGGGGCGAACGCCTCGTTCACCTCGAAGACCCCGATGTCGGCCAGCGCCAGCCCGGAGCGGTCCAGCACCTTGCGGGTGGCCGAGATGGGGGCGGTCAGCATGATCACCGGGTCGTCACCGGCGACGACCGTCGTGTGCACCCGGACCACAGGGGTGAGCCCCAGCTCGCCAGCCCGTTCGGAGGTGGTGACCAGGAGCGCGGCCGATCCGTCGGAGATCTGGCTGGCGTTGCCGGCACTGATCACGCCGTCGGCCTGGAAGGGGGTCTTGAGCGCCCCGAGCGCCTCGAGCGTGCCGCCGGTGCGGATGCCCTCATCGGCGGTCACCACGGCGCCCTCGGGGGTGTGGACCGGGACGAGCTGCGTGTCGAAGGCCCCGTCGGCCTGGGCCTTGCCCGCCCGCTCGTGCGAGCCCAGCGCGAACTCGTCGAGCTCGGCCCGGGACAGGCCCCACCGCGCCGCGATCATCTCCGCCCCGACCCCCTGGTTGGGCGCGACCCCGCCGTAGCGGGCCAGGTACTGCGGCCCCAGCGGGCGGCCGGCCGACCCGTCACCGGCCGAGGAGCCCATCGGCACCCGGCTCATCGACTCGACCCCACCAGCCACCACGACGTCCGCCTGACCGCTGATGACGGTCGCGGCGGCGAAGGCGACCGCCTGCTGGGAGGAGCCGCACTGCCGGTCGATGGTCGTGCCGGGCACCGTCTCCGGCCAGCCGGCCGCCAGTGCCGCGACCCGGCCGATGTTGCTGGTCTGCTCACCGACCTGGCTCACGCAGCCCCAGAAGACGTCGTCGACGACGGCCGGGTCCAGGCCGGTGCGCTCCACCAGGGCACGGAGCACCGTGGCGGACAGGTCGGCGGCGTGCACGCCGGACAGCCCGCCGCCCCGCTTCCCCACCGGTGTGCGGACGGCGGCACAGATGACGGCATCGCGCATGGACCACTCCTCATCGCAGACGGTGACGTCTCAGACGTCCGGTTCCCCGATGCTAGGCGCCGCGTACAGGTCCGCAGCCGGTGCTGACAAGCTGGCTCCGTGCACTGGTCGCCCCGGATCGGCGAGGCGGTGGCGATGGCCGCCGCCGGCGTGGCCCTCGCGCTGGCCACCCTGCTGGTCGACCCGGTCGGGCGGGTCCTCGTCGGTGGCGGCGCCGTCCTGCTGCTGGGCCTGGCCGCCCGCGACCTGCTGCTGCGCCCCCGGCTCCGCGCCGACGCCCACGGCGTGACGGTGCGGGCGATCAGCGGCGGGACGACGATCGCCTGGCCGGCGCTGCGCGCCCGGGTGCGGACGTCACGACGGTGGGGGTTGCGCGCCCGCACGCTGGAGCTGGAGGACGTCACGGACGACGCCGTCCTGGTCGTGCTGGGCCGCCGGGAGCTGGGTCAGGACCCGGACGCGGTCGCCCGGGACCTGCACGCCGCCGGCGCAGGGCGCTAGCGCAGCCCGCCGAACACCAGCACCAGCAGCACGACCACCAGGACGGCGACCCCGCCGACCACGACCGGCCGCCGGCGGCCGCCCAGGACGAGGATGCCGGCCGTCAGTGCGCCGACGACGAGCCCGCCGAGGTGCCCGAGCAGGGAGACCCCGGGCAGGAAGCTGATCGCCAGGTTGATCACCAGCAGGGTGAGGAGCCCGCGGAGGTCCTGCTTCTGCTTCAGCAGGACCACGCCGAAGGCGCCCAGCAGGCCGTAGATCGCCGCCGATGCGCCGACCACCGCACCGAGGTAGTTGCCGAACAGCTGCAGGGCGGCCACGCCGCCCAGCGCGGAGACCAGGTAGACGGTCAGGAAGCGGCCCCGACCCAGCTGGCGTTCGAGTTCGGAGCCGAACAGCAGCAGGGCGAGCATGTTCAGCGCCAGGTGCACCGGCCCGACGTGGGTGAAGGCGCTGGTGACCACCCGCCACCACTCACCGGCGTCGACCAGGTAGGGGACGATCGCGAAGTCGTCCTGCAGCGGCGAGCGGAAGCTGCGCAGCGGGTTGACGCCGACGCTGATCGCCGAGCCGGCGGTCGCGAGGGCGACCAGCAGGTTCAGCGCGATGAGGGAGAGGGTGGCTGCCCCCCACCGCCGGGCTGCGCTGCGCAGCCCGGTGGTGCGCTTGGGACGGCGGACGGTGGCGTTGCCGGCCCGCACGTCGTCCGGGCACTGGAAGCCGACCGCGGCCGGGTTCATGCACTCCGGGCAGATGGGCCGGCTGCAGCGGGCGCAGCGGACCCCGGTGGGCCGGTCCGGGTGCCGGTAGCAGGTGGCAGGGGGCGCCGGCTGCGGCTCCGCGCCGGCGCCCCCGCTGCCCTCGGGGGTGCTCAGCTGCGCTGCACCTCGACGGAGTTGATCACGATGTCCTCGACCGGGCGGTCGCCGCGGGCGGTCGGGGCGGTGGCGATCGCGTCGACGACCTGGCGGCTGGCGTCGTCGGCCACCTCACCGAAGATCGTGTGCTTGTTGTTCAGGTGCGGGGTGTTGGTGACGGTGATGAAGAACTGGGAGCCGTTCGTGCCGGGGCCCGCGTTGGCCATGGCCAGCAGGTAGGGGCGGTTGAACGACAGGTCGGGGTGGAACTCGTCGCCGAAGCGGTAGCCGGGGCCACCGGTGCCCTGACCCAGCGGGTCGCCACCCTGGATCATGAAGCCCTGGATGACCCGGTGGAACACCGTGCCGTCGTAGAGCTTGGCCGTGGTCTTCTCCCGGGTACGCGGGTCGATCCACTCGCGGCTGCCCTCGGCGAGCTCGGTGAAGTTCGCGACCGTCTTGGGGGCGTGGTCGGGGAACAGGTCGACGGTGATGTCGCCGTGGTTGGTGTGCAGGACGGCGCGCCGTGCGGCGGAGGTCTGTTCAGTCACGACGACCACTCTCCCACTGCCGACCGGGAGGCCGCTGGGCGCCCGGTGCGTCCGGGCTGTGCCCGGCGGCCGGCGAGGGCCCTCGAGGGCCCTGGCGGGCCCGGAGTGGAGACGAGGGGAATCGAACCCCTAACCCCCGCCTTGCAAAGGCGGTGCTCTGCCAATTGAGCTACGTCCCCGGGGGACTGCGGTGGTCGGTCGACCGCAGTCGCGGGATCAGGCGCCGGGCGTGCTGACCGAACCCGGGCCGCGGGTCGCCTCGGCCCACAGGTCGGCCTCGCCCTTGCCGGAGCTGCGCTTGCGCACGGCCGCCAGGGCACCGGCCGCGAGCGCTGCCATCGCCAGCTTCTTCAGCACGCGGGACCTCCTCGAACGGTGTGGGCCACCGCGGTGCCGGTGACCGCTGCCGGGACCCAGCGGCGGGCGACCGTGATCCCCGTGGAGATCGCTGTCGCCCGCCGTCGGTGCACGGGTGGGCCTGGGAGGACTTGAACCTCCGGCCTCATCCTTATCAGGGATGCGCTCTAACCGTCTGAGCTACAGGCCCGTGGACCGTGGAAGAGCTTACCTGGCCCATCCCGCTCGCCCGCGACGGCCCCCCTGCAGGGGCCCGCTGCGAGCCTGCGAGCAGTGGGGGGCAGGGGGGTCAGTCACGCTCGGCGAGGGTGACCTCGAGACCGCCGACCAGGTCGGAGCAGAGGTTGTAGACGAACGTCCCCACGGTGCACAGCGCCGTGAGCAGCACGATGTTGATCGCCCCGATCACCGCAGCGCCACCGAAGACGACGCCGGCGGTGATCACCTCACCGCCCCCGTCCGTGGTCTCGGTGGTGGTGGCCAGCTGCCCGATCAGGTCGTTGACCGTGTCGAAGACGCCCAGGCTGCTGAGCACCCCGTACAGGATGCCGACCGCGACCATCCACACGAAGAACAGGGCGATCGAGAGCACGAGCGAGATCTTCAGCGCCGACCAGGTGTCGATGTGGCGCAGCTGCAGCCGGGCCCGACGCGGGCCACGGTTGACGGCGCCGCGGGCCTTGCCGGAGGGGGCCCGACCGGCGCCCTGGCCGGCCGGCCGGGATGCCGGCCTGGCCGTGGGGCGCGCGGGGTCGGGTCGGGCCGCCGGGTCGATCGGGCGCGCAGCCGCCGGGGGCAGGCCGACCGCCTGGGTCGAGTCGACCGGGACCGAGCCGGCCGCCGGCACCCCGCTGCGCGGCGCGGCGCCACGGGCAGCGCCCGCCGGCCGGTTCACCGGAGCGGACGCCGTGCCGGCCGCGGGAGCACTGCTCCGAGCCGGGCCCTTGGCCGGGGCGGGCTCGTCCACCGAGGGCTTGCCCGCCGGGGACGCACCGGCCGAGCGGCCGTTCGCCGCGGGGCGGGCTGCGCCGCCGGCCGCGGAGGCACCGCCCCGATCGGCCGGACCGCTGTCAGCGGCCTTCGCGGGGGCAGCCGCGGCGGCCGGCGCGGCCGGCGAGTCGGACGACGGCTGGCCGCCGTCCTTCGTCGGGGGTGCGGTGGCCGCACCGGCCGGCGCGGGCCGGTCGGCGACCGGGGTGGCACCCTCCGGTGCCGCGTCGGCGGTGCCGTCCCCCTCACGGGAGTCGGTACGCACCGAACTGCGTGCCCGGTCGCTCATCCCAGTCTCCTGTCGCCCTGCGGCCCTCGCCGCGTCGGTGCACCCACCGGGTCCGCCATGGTGCAGAGGGCGGTGGGCCGGTCACTGCGGTGGTCGTCGCACAGCCCGGAGCGCGGACGTCGTCGTCCGCAACACCGGTCTGGCATCCGCCCCACCCTAGGCGTCGGGCTCGTCGTTGTCCGTCGTACGCGCGATAGCCACGATGGAGACGTCCTCCGGCAAGTTCATGAGCTTGACACCCATGGTCGCCCGGTCCCGGGTGTGCCGGACGCCGTTCACCGGGGTGCGGATGACCCCGCCGCCGGAGGTGATGGCGTAAAGCTCGTCACCGAGGACCACGGCCAGCGCCCCCACCAGGGCACCCTTGCGGGCCTTGGGGTCGGCGGTGAGCACGCCCTTGCCACCCCGGCCCTGCTCCGGGTAGTGCTCGATCCCGGTGCGCTTGGCGTAGCCGCCCTCGGTGGCGACCAGGACGTCGACGCCCTCCTGGACCACGATCATCGACAGCAGCGTGTCGTCCGGCGCCAGCGAGATGCCGCGCACGCCCTCGGTGGCCCGGCCCATCGGGCGCAGCTGCTCGTCGTTGGCCCTGAAGCAGATCGACATCGCCTTGCGGGTGACCAGCAGCAGGTTCTGGTCCGGGCTGATCAGCGCCGCACCGACCAGCTCGTCGTTGTCGCGCAGGTTGATCGCGATGACGCCGCCGGAGCGGGGGGAGTCGAAGTCGGTCAGCCGGGTCTTCTTCACCTGACCGCGGGCGGTGGCCAGCACCAGGTACGGGGCGACCGTGTAGTCCTTGATCTGGATGACCTGGGCGATCCTCTCGTCCGGCTGGAAGGCCAGGATGTTGGCCACGTGCGCGCCACGGGCGGTCCGGGCCGCCTCGGGCAGCTCGTAGGCCTTGGCCCGGTAGACCCGGCCCTTGTTGGTGAAGAATAGGATCCAGTCGTGGGTCGACCCCACGAAGAACTGCTGGACCAGGTCGTCCTGCTTGAGCTGCGCGCCCATGACGCCCTTGCCGCCGCGCCGCTGCGAGCGGTACAGGTCGGCCTTGGTGCGCTTGGCGTAGCCGGTGCGGGTGATCGTGACGACCACCTGCTCCTCGGCGATGAGGTCCTCCATGGAGACGTCACCGTCGTTGGCCACGAACTGGGTGCGCCGGTCGTCGCCGTACTTCTCCACGATCTCCGCGAGCTCGTCGCGCACGATCTGCCGCTGCCGCTCCGGGGAGTCCAGGATCGCCTGCAGCTCGGCGATGCGGGCCTCGATCTCGGCCAGCTCGTCCAGGATCCGCTGCCGCTCCAGGGCGGCGAGCCGGCGCAGCTGCAGGTCCAGGATCGCGACGGCCTGGATCTCGTCGACGTCCAGCAGCTCCATCAGGCCGCTGCGGGCGGCCTCGGCCGACTCGCTGCGGCGGATGAGGGCGATGACCTCGTCGAGGTGGTCCAGCGCCTTGGCGTACCCGCGCAGGATGTGCGCGCGCTCCTCGGCCTTGCGCAGCCGGTAGCGGGTGCGCCGGACGATGACCTCGATCTGGTGGGTCACCCACAGCCGGATCAGCTCGTCCAGCCGCAGGGTGCGGGGCACGCCGTCGACGATGGAGAGCATGTTGCAGCCGAAGGTGGTCTGCAGCTGGGTGTGCTTGTAGAGGTTGTTCAGCACGACCTTGGCAACTGCGTCCCGGCGCAGCGTGATGACCAGCCGCCGGCCGACCCGGTCACTGGACTCGTCGGCGATCTCGGAGATCCCCTGCAGCCGGCCGTCGCGGACGCCCTCGGCGATCGACTCGGCCAGGTTGTCCGGGTTGACCTGGTAGGGCAGCTCGGTGACGACGAGCTGCACCCGGCCCCGGCTGTCCTCCTCGACGGTGACGACGGCGCGCATCCGCACCGAGCCACGGCCGGTGCGGTACGCGTCCTCGATGCCCTCACGGCCGACGATCAGCCCGTGGGTGGGGAAGTCCGGGCCCTTGACCCGCTCCATGCAGGCGGTCAGCGCCTCTTCCGCCTCCGCCTCGGGGTGCTCGAGCATCCAGAAGACGGCGGCGGCGACCTCGCGTAGGTTGTGCGGCGGCATGTTGGTGGCCATGCCGACGGCGATGCCGGCCGAGCCGTTGACCAGCAGGTTGGGGATGCGCCCCGGGAGGACCAGCGGTTCCAGGTTCTTGCCGTCGTAGTTGGGCTGGAAGTCGACGGTGTCCTCGTCGATGTCCCGGAGCATCTCCATGGCCAGCGGGGTGAGCCGGGCCTCGGTGTACCGCATGGCCGCGGCCGGGTCGTTGCCCGGGGAGCCGAAGTTCCCCTGCCCGTCGATCAGCGGGTAGCGCATCGACCACGGCTGGGCCAGCCGCACGAGGGCGTCGTAGATCGACGAGTCACCGTGCGGGTGGTAGTTGCCCATCACCTCGCCGACCACGCGGGCGCACTTGACGGTCGCCCGGTCGGGCCGGAAGCCCTGGTCGAACATCGCGTACAGCACGCGGCGGTGCACCGGCTTGAGGCCGTCCCGCACGTCGGGCAGTGCGCGGCCGACGATGACCGACATCGCGTAGTCGATGTAGCTGCGCTGCATCTCCTGCTGGAGGTCGACCGGCTCGACGCGGTCGCGGCTGGGTGTCTCTGTCACGTCTGGTTCTCCACAAGTCGATACACAGCGGTGGATGAATGCGCACTACACGCGCCTCGGGGTCCTCGCCCCTCGGCCCCCGCTCGGGGGCGAGGGGTCCTCCTCAGACGTCGAGGAAGCGGACGTCCTTGGCGTTGCGGGTGATGAAGCTGCGGCGGGCGACGACGTCCTCGCCCATGAGCACGCTGAACAGCTCGTCCGCTGCGGCAGCGTCATCGAGGGTCACCTGGCGCAGGATCCGGCTCTCCGGGTTCATCGTGGTCTCCCACAGCTCCTTGGCGTCCATCTCACCGAGGCCCTTGAACCGCTGGATCGCGTCGTCCTTGGGGAGCTTGCGGCCCTCGGCAGCGCGGCTCTTCAGCAGCTCGTCCCGCTCCCGATCGGTGTAGACGTAGTCGTCGGGGTTCTTGTTACCCCACTTGATCTTGTACAGCGGCGGCTGCGCCAGGTAGACGTGGCCGGCCTCGACCAGCGGCCGCATGAAGCGGAACAGCAGGGTCAGCAGCAGCGTGGTGATGTGCTGGCCGTCGACGTCGGCGTCGGCCATCAAGATGATCTTGTGATAGCGCAGCTTCGACAGGTCGAACTCGTCGTGGATCCCGGTGCCGAAGGCGGTGATCATCGACTGGACCTCGGTGTTCTTCAGCACCCGGTCGATGCGCGCCTTCTCGACGTTGATGATCTTGCCGCGGATGGGCAGGATCGCCTGGTACATCGAGTCGCGGCCGGACTTCGCCGAGCCACCGGCCGAGTCGCCCTCGACGATGTAGACCTCGGAGTTCCGCGGGTCGGTCGAGCGGCAGTCCGCCAGCTTGCCCGGCAGGCCGCTGACGGTGAGCAGGCTCTTGCGGGCGAGCTTGCGGGCGTCCTGCGCGGCCCGGCGGGCCCGGGCCGCCGAGGTGGCCTTGGTGATGATCGTCTTCGCCTCGGCCGGGTTGGCCTCGAACCAGTGCCCGATCTGGTCGTTGCAGACCTTCTGCACGAAGCCCTTGACCTCGGTGTTGCCGAGCTTGGTCTTCGTCTGGCCCTCGAACTGCGGGTCACCGAGCTTCACCGAGACGATCGCGGCCAGGCCCTCCCGGATGTCGTCACCGGTGAGCTTGTCGTCCTTCTCCTTGAGGAGCTTCTTCTCGATCGCGTACTTGTTCACGATCGAGGTCAGCGCCGCCCGGAAGCCCTCCTCGTGGGTACCGCCCTCGTGGGTGTTGATGATGTTCGCGAAGGTGTGCACCGACTCGGAGTAGGCGTCGGACCACTGCATGGCGACGTCGACCGACATCGCGGTGTCGTTCTTGCCCACGCCGTCGGCGGAGAAGCCGATGACCGAGCGGTGGATCGCGGTCTTGCGGCGGTTGATGTAGGTCACGTAGTCGACCAGGCCGCCGTCGTAGCGGTAGGTGACCTCGGTGGGCTCGAAGGCGGCGGCCTCCGCACCGACCGTCGGTGCGGCCTCGGCCAGCGATGCCTCGTCGGCGGCGCCGGTCTCGGCCTTGCTGTGCCCGGGGCGCTCGTCGCGCAGCACCATGGTCAGGCCCTTGTTGAGGAAGGCCATCTCCTGGAGTCGGCGGTTGATCGTGTCGAAGGAGTAGACCGTCGTCTCGAAGATCGTCGGGTCGGCCCAGAACGTGATGGCCGTGCCCCGCTTGTCCGTCGGGCCGACCTCGGTCAGCGCGCCGGGCTTGGCCACGTCGTAGTGCTGGGTCCACTCGGTCCCGTTGCGCCAGATGCGCACGTCCAGCGCGTGGGAGAGCGCGTTGACCACGGTCACCCCGACGCCGTGCAGGCCACCGGAGACGCCGTAGCTCTTGCCGTCGAACTTGCCGCCCGCGTGCAGGATGGTCATGACGACCTCGACCGTGGGCCGCTTCTCCACCGGGTGCATGTCGACCGGGATGCCACGGCCGTTGTCCTCGACCCGGACGCCGCCGTCGGCGAGCAGGGTCACCCGGACGGTGTCGCAGTAGCCGGCCAGCGCCTCGTCGACGGCGTTGTCCACCACCTCCCACACCATGTGGTGCAGGCCCCGCTCACCGGTCGAGCCGATGTACATGCCGGGGCGCTTGCGGACCGCGTCCAGCCCCTCCAGGACGGTGATGGAGCTGCCGGAGTAGGCGTTCTCGGTCTGCGGCTGAGCGACCACGTGGGGCCCTTCTCTTGCGCAACCTCGCGGCCGCGGCGCCACGTCGACGACGATGTCGAGGCGCGCAGGACGGCTCTCAGCGGGCTGCTGGGGGTGTGTCCCCTCCAGAGTACCGGGTGCGTACACCGCAGACCGCCCGTCCGGGGCCTGACGTGGCGCGAGAGCCTCTCCCGACTCACGCGCCACCACCTGTGTTGCCCCCCGGGTCGACACGCCGTCCTGTGTCGACTGGAGCCGGACGTTCCACGTGGAACGCCGCTACGGGACCAGTAACTGGGCGGTGGCGAGCTCGCGGTAGAGCGGGCTGGTGTCGACCAGCTCCGCGTGCGTGCCGACGGCGACCACCCGGCCGGCGTCCAGGACGACGATCTGGTCGCTGTCGACCACCGTCGACAGCCGGTGGGCCACCACCAGCAGGGCCCGGTCGGCCGCCGCCGCGGCGAGAGTCTCGCGCAGCAGGCCCTCGTTGCGGGCGTCGAGGCTGGCGGTCGGCTCGTCGAGCAGCAGCAGCGCCGGCCGGGCCAGCAGCGACCGGGCGATCGCCAGCCGCTGGCGCTCACCACCGGACAGCAGCACCCCGTCGTCCCCCACGGCGACGTCGAGTCCGCGGGCGGAGCGCTGCACCACGCCGGTCAGGCCCACGTCGGACAGCGCCTGCCACAGCTGCTCCTCCCCGGCGTCCGGCGCGGCGAGCAGCAGGTTCTCCCGCACCGTGCCGGCCAGCACCGGCGCCTCCTGCTCGACGTAGCCCATCCGGGCGCGCAGGGCGGCGCGGGGCAGCTCGCGCACGTCGGTGCCCGCCCACCGGACCGTCCCGGCCGACAGCGGGTAGAAGCCCTCGACCAGCTCGAGCACCGTGGACTTCCCCGCGCCCGACGGCCCGACCAGGGCCACCCGGCTGCCGGCCGGCACGGTGAAGGAGACGTCGTGCAGCACCGCCGTCCCGTCCGGGTAGCCGAAGCCCACGCGGTCCAGCTGGAGCAGCGGCACGGGGTCAGCGCCCGTCGGGGTGCGGAGCACCGCCGGCGACCGGCCGGCTGCCGGGCGCTCCGGCTCCTCGTCGTGCTCGGGCTCCAGCGCCAGCACCTCCTGCACCCGGGCGAGCGCGCCCAGACCGGTCTGCAGCTGGGTGTAGGAACCGATCAGCTGCCCCAGCGGCATGACCAGCAGGAACAGGTAGAGGATGAAGGCGACCAGGTCGGCGACGGCGATCGAGCCGGTCGCCACCCGGTAGCCGCCCAGCCCCAGCACGGCCAGGAACGCGCCCTGGACGGCGATCGAGCCGGCCGGTGAGACCAGCGCCTCCAGCCGGGCGACCTGCACCCCGGCGGTGAACGCCCGCTCGGCGCTGGTGCCCACCGTGTCCACCTCCCGGGCGGTGGCCCCGCTCGCCCGGATCGTGCGCACCGCCGACAGTGCGCGCTCCACCGCTGCGCTCATCGCGCCGACCTGCTCCTGGGCCTGCCGGGACAGCTCCCGGACCCGGCGGGAGGCAAGCACGGCGGTGGTCACCCCGACGCCGACCGCCAGGACGGTGACCAGCAGCAGCCAGACGTCGACCAGGGCCATCGCCACCAGCGCGCCGACGCCGACGACCACCGAGCCGACGATCTCCACCACGCCGCTGGTGACCGCGGCCCGCAGCAGCGTGGTGTCCGAGCCCACGCGCGACATGAGGTCGCCGGTCCGGCGCCGGTCGTACTCGGCGATCGGCAGCCGGAGCAGCCGGTCGACCAGCAGCCGCCGGGTGCTGAGGACGACACCCTCGGCGGTCCGCTGCAGCAGGTACTGCTGCCCCGCCCCGAGCACCGCGGCCGCCACCAGGACGACGACCAGCGCGACCACCCCGGGCAGCACCGCACCGCCAGAGCCGACCGCGCTGATCACCTGCCCCACCAGTGCCGGCTGGGCCAGCGCGGCCGCGGCCGAGAACAGCGAGAGCACCGCGGCCGCCCCCAGCGCCCGGCGGTGCGGGCGCAGCAGCGGCAGCAGCTCGCGCAGCCCGGCGGACGGCGTCGGTTCGTCCGTCGCCGTCCCGCCCGACGTCATCGCGGTGGTGCTCAGGCCGCGGCGGCGAGTGCGCCGACCACGGCGGCCAGCAGCCGGGCGTGGTGCTCGATCAGCTGCGGGCGGTTGGCGTCGGGCCGGATGGCGGCGACGAAGCCGGCCGCCGACCAGACCTCGTCGCCGTCGTCGGTGCCCAGCAGCGACTGCCGGACGACGGGGTCCTCGGCGATCCGGCGGACCTGCGGGCCGTCCTCGGCGGCGAGCAGCACCCAGCGGCGGTCGAACTCGGGGTCCGGGCTGGGGATCTGCAGCATCCCGCCGGTGCCGTGCCGCCACATGCGGGCCGGGGACAGCCGGAAGGCGGGCACCGAGCCCAGCACCGGCGCCGCGGTGATCGCGTGGGTGCTCACGAAGCCGCGCCCGACCGGGGAGACGATGTCGAAGGCGACCAGGTCCAGGCCGTTGCCCCGCCCACGCAGGACGCGGCTGGCCTGGTCCTCCTTGCCGGGGCGGACCGGCGCCGACCGCACCAGCGCGGTGAGCGGCTCGTCCTCCGGGGCGGTGCCGTCGGAGAGCACCCAGCCGAACTGCTGGGCCCACAGCTGCGTGCCGTAGGGGTCCGCGGCGACGGCCGGGTCCGGCTGGACGTCGCGGTACCCGGCGCCGGCGTCGTCCCCGGACCGGGAGCGCCCGCCACCGAACAGGCCACCCAGTCCCCGGCGGGGACGGTCGGTCTGCGCGGGCGGTGGCGCCTCGGACTGCCACTGGTCGGCACCCGGCGGCTGCCAGGCGGCCTCGTCCCGGGTCGTGGCCGGGCGCTCCGGCTCCACCGCCGGCAGGTCCCAGCCCGGCGGCTGCCAGGCCTGGGACCCGGTCCGCTCGTCCCCGGTCGGGGCAGGGCGGTCGTCGTCGGGGCGGGGAGCGGCGGGGCCGGTCTCACCGCCGCTGGGCGTGTCCCCGCCGAGGTGCGCGGGCTCCTGCCACTGGCCGCCGGCGCCGTCGTCGAACCCGTCCCGGTCGCGGTCGCGCGGGCTGCTCATCGCTGACTCCTCGTCTCGCTGTTCATCCGTACGTGTCCCGCGGCCCACGGCCACGGACGGTGCGCGGGCCCTTCTTCCAGCTCGGCGCCGTCGGACCGACAACGCGCAGCTTGGTCACGACGTCCCCGCCGACCCCGGCACGCAGCTTCCCCAGGATGGTCGGCGCCAGCAGGCGCAGCTGCGTCGCCCAGGCCGTCGACTCCGCGACCACCAGCAGTTCGCCCTCGTTCAGCGACTCCGGTCGGCAGTGCGCGGCGATCTCCGGCCCGACCAGGGTGTCCCAGCGCCCGAACACCGCGCCGACCTTGGTGCGGGCGGTCCAGTCCTGCTGGGTGACCAGCGAGTCGACCAGGGAACCGAGCGGCTGGGGGTCGTCGGCGCCGGGGCCGGGGCCGGTCCAGCGGCGTCGCGGGCCGGCCACCCGGCGACGGGTCGGCTGCGGCCGGGAGGCCGAGGCCGCCCGGGCGGCCTCCAGTGCCGCGCGGGCGATGTCGGAGGGTCGTGCCGGGCGTTCCTCAGCCACCGTCCACCCCTGCCTCCCCCGTTGCCGCGCTCTCGTCGGCCGGCTCCCCGGGCAGGATCCGCGCCTGCCCGTCGGCGATCTGCACCCGGGTGCCCAGGAGCACCGCCGGGACGTCCTCGGCGACCGCCGCGGTGATCAGGGTCTGCTCGGCACTGCGGGCGACCTCGGCCAGCGCAGCCCGGCGGCCGGTGTCCAGCTCGGCGAAGACGTCGTCCAACACCAGGATCGGGTCGTCGCCGTCGGCGCGCAGCAGCGCGAAGCAGGCCAGCTTGACCGCGAGGGCGAAGGACCACGACTCACCGTGGCTGGCGTAGCCCTTGGCCGGCGCCGGGCCCAGGTGCAGCACCAGGTCGTCCCGGTGCGGACCGACCAGGGTCACCCCGCGGTCGACCTCGTCCTTGCGCCGCTCGGCGACCCGCTCGCGCAGCGCCGCGGCGAGCTCCTCGGCGCCGGGCAGCACCCGCGCCGGGTCGACCGGCGCCCCGTCCCCGGCCAGCGGCACCGAGCTGCTGTAGCCCAGCGCCGCCCGGTCGGCGCCGGGACCGGCCACCCCGGCGTAGGACTCGGCCACGTAGGGGGCGAGGTCGGCGACGAGCTGCAGGCGGGCGGCCAGCAGCTGACCGCCCAGCTCGGTCAGGTGGCCGTCCCAGACGTCCAGCGTGGCCAGCGCGTTGCCGCGGGCGAGCTTCGCCGTCTTCAGCAGGGCGTTGCGCTGCTTGAGCACCCGGTCGTAGTCGCTGCGCACCCCGGCCAGCCGCGGTGTGCGGCTGACCAGCAGGTCGTCGAGGAAGCGCCGGCGTTCGGCCGGGTCGCCGCGCACCAGGGCGAGGTCCTCGGGGGCGAACAGGACCGTCCGGACCAGCCCGAGCAGCTCCCGTGGTCGGGGCAGCGGGGCCCGGTTGACCCGCACCCGGTTGGCCCGGCCGGGGTTGATCTCCACCTCGACCAGCAGCTCGCGGTCGTCGCGCCGCAGCGCCGCGCGCACCACCGCCTGGCTCGCGCCGTGCCGCACGAGAGGGGCGTCGGCGGAGACCCGGTGGCTGCCCAGCGTGGCCAGGTAACCGACCGCCTCGACCAGGTTGGTCTTGCCCTGGCCGTTGCGCCCCACCAGCACGGTCGGGCCCGGCGTCAGCGCCAGGTCCGCGGACTCCCAGCTGCGGAAGTGCCCGACCTGCAGGTGCCGGAGGTACACGGCTCAGCCCCGACCACGTCCTCCACCAAAATGGCCATTTTGGTGGAGGACGGACGTCGATCCGGTGCTCACGCGGGGGTCTCGGCCTCCGGCGGCTCGGCTGCCTCGACGGCCTGGACGGCGTGCCCACCGAACTGGTTGCGCAGCGCGGCCACCGCCTTCATCGTCGGGGAGTCGCTCTGCCGGGAGGCGAACCGGGCGAACAGCGATGCCGAGATCGCCGGCATCGGGACGGCGTGCTCGATGGCCTGCTCGACGGTCCAGCGGCCCTCACCGGAGTCCTCGGCGTAGCCGGAGATCTTCTCCAGGTCCGGGTCGTCCTGCAGCGCGCGGACCAGCAGGTCCAGCAGCCAGGAGCGGATGACGGTGCCCTGGGTCCAGGAGGCGACGACGCCGGGGACGTCCTCGATCAGGTCGACCGCGGCCAGCAGCTCGTAGCCCTCGCCGTAGGCCTGCATCATCGCGTACTCGATGCCGTTGTGGACCATCTTGGCGAAGTGGCCGGCGCCGCACGGGCCGGCGTGCACGAAGCCCGCGCCCTCGATCGGCTGACCGGCCTCGTCCTTGGGTGCCGGCGGCTTGAGCGCGTCGAAGACCGGCTGCGCCTTGGCGACGTCCCCCTTCGAGCCACCGACCATCAGCGCGTAGCCGTTCTCCAGCCCCCACACGCCACCGGAGACCCCGGCGTCGATGTAGCCCAGGCCCTTGGCGCCCAGCTCCGTGGCGTGTTCCTGGTCGTCGGTGAACTTGGAGTTGCCCCCGTCGATGACCACGTCACCGGGGCTGAGCAGCTCGCCCAGCTCGCGGACCGTCGCCCGGGTGGGCTCACCGCTGGGGACCATCACCCAGACCACCCGGGGTGCCTCCAGTGCCTCGACGAGCGCCTCGAGGCTCTCCACGTCCCGCTTCTCGGAGAACGAGTCGTACCCGACCACGTCGTGACCGGCGCGACGCAGCCGCTCGGCCATGTTGCCGCCCATCTTGCCCAGTCCGACCATCCCCAGCTGCACGTCTTCTCCTCCGTCGTCGATGTCTCGCTCGTGGGCCGCGGTCCTCCCGCGGCAGGTCTCGGTGGGCAGCCGCACCGTCGCGGCGCACCCGTCGCGCCTGGGCGCGGCCCGGGGCACGCGCCGTCGCCCATCGTGCTCGCCCTCCCCGGCGCTCGCGCGACGGGGACCACTCCTAGCCGGGCAGCCGCACCGGCATGATCAGGTACCGGTACGAGCCGGCCCGCTCGGCGGGCCTGCCGTTGTCCTCGTCGTCGGCAGAGGGCTCGTCGACCCCGGAGAGCACGGCCGGCTTCAGCGCCGTCGTGAAGTCCATCCGGGCGCGGTCGGTGTGCACCGCGGCCAGGCCGTCGAGCAGGAACGTCGGGTTGAAGCCGATCGTCAGCGGCTCCCCGTCGAACTCGACGTCGCAGCGCTCCTCGGCCTGGCCCTCGTCGTCGGTGCCGCCGGCGCGCAGCGTGACCTGGCCGGGCGTGAACTCGCAGCGCAACGGGGTGCCGCGCTCGGCCACGAGGGCCACGCGCTTGGCGGCGTCGGTGAACAAGCCGACCGGCAGGGTGGCGAAGGACGACGACTCGCTCGGCATGATCGCGCGGTACTTCACGAACTCCGCGTCCAGCAGGCGGGTCGTGGTGCGGCGGTCCTTGCCCGACATGCCGAGGATGCCCTCCCCGGAGCCGCCCGAGGCCAGCGAGAGCACCACCTCGGGGCCGCTGGTCAGCGTCTTGGCCGCGTCGGCCAGGGTGCGGGCCGGAACCAGGACGGCGGCGGACAGGCCCGGGGTCTCCGGACGCCAGGCGAACTCCCGGACGGCGAGCCGGTACCGGTCGGTGGCGGCGAGGGTGACCAGGTCGTCCTCGATCTCCAGCCGGACGCCGGTCAGCATCGGCAGGGTGTCGTCCCGGCCGGCGGCGACGGCGACCTGGCCGACGGCCTCGGCGAACGCGTCGCTGTCCACGACCCCCGCGGTCGACGGCATCGACGGCAGGGACGGGTAGTCCTCGACCGGGAGCGTGGGCAGGCTGAACTTCGCGTTGCCACAGCTGATGGCCAGGCGGGCCCCCTCGGCGACCACGTCGACCGGGTGCGGCGGCAGGGCCCGGGTGATCTCGGCGAGCAGCCGGCCGGGGACCAGCGCACGGCCGGCCTCGGTGGACTGCACGTCGACCTCGGACCGGGCCGAGACCTCGTAGTCGAAGCCGGAGACCGCCAGCTGGCCGCCCTCCACCTCCAGCAGGATCCCGGCGAGCACCGGCACCGACGGCCGCGGCGGCAGGCTGCGCGCCGTCCATGCCACGGCCTCGGCGAGCACCTCACGTGCCACCCGGAACTTCATCTCGTCATCCACCCCAAGCTCGTCTGCGCCGGCTGGTCCCGCGCGGTGTGCGGCGCCCATCCTCTCCTGCCGGCCCCCCGCTGTGACCAGTCCCCTGGTCACAGCTGCGCTGGAGGGTCACCGGACCTGTTCTGAGTGGCGTCCACCAAGGTGGTGTGCGACGGCCCCGGTGACCAGCGGGCCCTCCACATAGAGGCGGCCACCGCGTGATCTTCTGGATGACCTACCACAGTCCTTCAGGAGAGCTACGCGATGACCGC
>NZ_JAAKGN010000083.1:0-19887 GCF_011039295.1 Modestobacter sp. KNN46-3
CGCCACCCAGGCCGAGATCGGCCGGCTCTCCGAGGGCCGGGACGCCGCCGTGGCGGCCGAGGCCGTCGCCCTGCGCCGCCTCGAGCGCGACATCCACGACGGCCCGCAGCAGCGGCTCGTCGGGCTCCCTGGTTGGCCGCGGGCACAGGAAGTAGCCCATGCGCCGCACCGCAGTCCTCCCCCGTCCCGCTCGCGGCCCCGCCGTCCCGGCGCTCGCCCTGGTCACCGCCCTGGTGCTCGCCGGGTGCACCGGCTCGGACGACGGGGACTCTGGCGGCTCGGCCGACTCGGGTGGCTCGGACGACCCCGCCGTCGCCGGGGCCGTGACCGCGGCTCCGGATGCGGCGCGCACGCTCGTGCCCGACGCCGACCCGGTGGCCGCCGCCGTCTCGACCAGCCGGGCGCTGTACGAGAGCTCGGACGTGGCCGTCGTGGCCGGTGGCGGCGATGCGGATGCGGAGCTGCTGGGCGCGGTGGCGGCGGTGGGTCTCGGTGTGCCCCTGCTGCTGGGCTCCGACGACCCCGCCGACGTGCTCGGGGCGGAGCTCGACCGCCTCGGCGTGCAGACGGTTCTCGCCGTCGGCGACGACGCCGCCGACCTGGTCCCGGGTGGCTCGGACGACCTCGACGTCGTGGCCGTCCCCGCCGACGCCGAGGCGCTGGCGGAAGCGACCGGCCTGGACCTCGCCGAGCCCACGACCGTGCCCGACGCGGAGCGGGCGGCTGCGGTGGCCGGGCTGGCGCCGGACGCGCTGCCGGTCCTGACGGCGGAGGCCCCGCCGGCCCCGGCGAGCCCCACCGAGACGGCAGCGGAGGACTCGGAGACCGGTGCGTCCGAGACCGGGTCCGAGGCGTCGGAGACCGAGTCCGAGGCGTCGGAGCCGGCGGAGGCGACGGGGGAGCTGCCCGAGGTGCAGCGCCCCGAGCTGCTGGAGGACGTGGTGGTCCTCGCGAGCGGGGACGCGCAGTCGCTGGCCGGGATCGCGACGGCCCGAGCCGCCGGTGCCGAGGTGCTGCTCACCGGCGGGGTGGTCGACCCGCGCGGGTCGGCGGAAGTCGTCGAGCGCCTCGCCGCCGAGCCCACGGTCGTCGTGCTGGGTGCCGACCTGGCCGGGGCGCCGGGGATCGACTGGAAGCTGGACACCGTGGCCACCGGCACGCAGCTGCCCGGCGGCGGTCAGCTGCTGTTCCCCGAGCACACGCTGATCGCCCTCTACGGCATCCCCGGCAGCGGGGCCCTGGGCCTGCTGGGCGAGCAGGACCTGCCCGGCGCCATCGCGCGGGCACAGCAGTACGCCGACGAGTACCGGCCGCTGGTGGACAACACCGTCGTCCCGACGTTCGAGATCATCGCCACCGTGGCCTCGGCCTCGGCCGGCCCGGACGGCAACTACTCCGCCGAGCAGGACGTCGAGACGCTGCGCCCCTGGGTCGAGGCCGCCGGTGAGGCCGGCCTGTACGTGGTGCTGGACCTGCAGCCGGGCCGCACCGACTTCCTCACCCAGGCCAAGCAGTACGAGCCGCTGCTGACGCTGCCCTACGTCGGGCTGGCGCTGGACCCGGAGTGGCGGCTGAAGCCGGGTGAGGTGCACCTGCGCCAGATCGGCCAGGTGAACATCGACGAGGTGAACCAGGTGGTCACCTGGCTGGCCGACCTGGTCCGGGAGAACGACCTGCCGCAGAAGCTGCTGGTGCTGCACCAGTTCCAGGTGCGGATGATCGTCGACCGCGAGCGGCTGGACACCTCCCGTGACGAGCTGGCGATCCTGGTGCACGTCGACGGACAGGGCTCCCAGCCGGCCAAGCAGACCACCTGGGAGGTGCTGCACCGCGGCGCCCCGGAGCCGCTGTACTGGGGCTGGAAGAACTTCATCGACGAGGACGAGCCGATGATCTCCCCCCAGGAGACCATCGAGACGGTGCAGCCGACCCCGGAACTGGTCACCTACCAGTAGCGAGGAGAACGAGTCCCTTCCGCGGAGGCGTGTTCGGTAGGGTTCCTCGGCGCCGACTCGGCGTCCGAACCCGCGGACGCCGTCGAAGGAGCAGGCTCTCTCGAACCGACGGGGCAGGCGCCGGTCGTCCAGATCCGTGTGGGACGGCACCATTCCAGGGGGACGACGACAGTGGTCGCGTTCCGCACCACGTCCGGCGGCAGAGCTCCTGCGGCGGACGAGAGGAACTCATGCCCGACCTGTTCATCGATGGAACGTGGCAGGACGCCGCCGAGGGCGGGACCCGGGAGATCCGGTGCCCGGCAGACGGGACCCTGGTCACCACCGTGTCGGAGGGGACTGCGGAGGACGCGGTGCGCGCGGTGCGCGCCGCTCGTCGCGCGTTCGACAGCGGCCCGTGGCGCGACACCACCGGCACCGAGCGCGGGCGGGTCCTCCACCGGGTCGCCGACCTGCTCGAGGAACAGAAGGACGAGGTCGCCCGGCTGGAGTCGCTGGACACCGGCAAGCGGCTGGTCGAGTCCGAGCTCGACGTGGACGACATCGCCGCGGTCTTCCGGCACTACGCGGGTCTGGCCGGTGCGGACGCCGGGCGGGTCGTCGACCCGGGGATGCCCGACGTCTCCAGCCGGATCGTCCGCGAGCCCATCGGGGTGTGCTCGCTGATCACTCCGTGGAACTACCCGCTGCTGCAGACCTCGTGGAAGGTGGCCCCGGCGCTGGCCGCGGGGAACACCTTCGTGCTCAAGCCGAGCGAGCTGACGCCGTCGACCGCGATCTGGCTGATGCGGGCACTCACCGAGGCAGGGGTGCCCGACGGCGTCGCCAACCTGGTGCTCGGCACCGGGGCGCACGTGGGTGTGCCGCTCACCGAGGCGCCCGAGGTCGACCTCGTCTCCTTCACCGGTGGCCTGGAGACCGGCCGGAAGATCATGGCCGCCGCCTCGGCGACGGTGAAGAAGGTCGCCCTTGAGCTGGGCGGCAAGAACCCGAACATCGTCTTCGCCGACGCCGATCTCGACGTGGCGCTCGACTTCGCCCTGACCGCCGTCTTCCTCGACTCCGGGCAGGTCTGCTCGGGAGGTGCCCGGCTGGTCGTCGAGGACACGATCCACGACGACTTCGTCGACGAGCTGGTCCGGCGCGCGGAGAAGATCCGGCTGGGCGGGCCCTTCGACCACGAGGCGGAGACCGGGCCGCTGATCAGCGCGGCCCACCGGGAGAAGGTCGAGGACTACGTCGCCGCCGGGCTCGCCGAGGGAGCGGTGCTCCGCGTCGGCGGCGGACGGCCGGAGGACCCGGAGCTCGCCGACGGGTTCTTCTTCCTCCCGACCATCTTCGACGGGTGCCGCACGGACATGCGTGTGGTGCAGGAGGAGTCGTTCGGCCCGGTGCTCACCGTGGAGACGTTCAGCGGCTCGAGCTCCGACGAGCTCGAGGACGCGGCCGTGGGGATCGCCAACGACACGATCTACGGCCTCGCCGGCGCCGTCTGGACCCAGAACGCCGGCCGCGCCGAGCGCGTGGCCCGGCGGCTGCGGCACGGCACGGTCTGGATCAACGACTACCACCCCTACGTGCCGCAGGCCGAGTGGGGCGGGTTCAAGCAGTCGGGGACCGGTCGGGAGCTCGGCCTCGCCGGCCTCGACGAGTACCGGGAGACCAAGCACATCTGGCACAACACCAGGCCGGCCGCGCAGTACTGGTTCGGCGAGCCCGCAGGGAGGGACGCATGAGCAAGTCCTACGACTACGTCATCGTCGGAGGCGGGTCCGCCGGATCCGCCCTGGCCAACCGCCTCAGCGCGGACCCGGCCACGACGGTCCTCGTCCTCGAGGCCGGGCGCAGTGACTTCAAGGTCGACCCGTTCATCCACATGCCGGCGGCGCTCCCGTACCCGATCGGCAACCGCCTGTACGACTGGAAGTACGAGTCCGAGCCGGAGCCGCACATGAACGGCCGCCGGGTGTTCCACGCCCGCGGCAAGGTCCTCGGGGGCTCCAGCAGCATCAACGGCATGATCTTCCAGCGCGGCAACCCGCTGGACTACGAGCGCTGGGCCCGGGAGCCGGGCATGGAGCAGTGGGGCTACGCCGAGTGTCTGCCCTACTTCAAGCGCATGGAGACGTGCCTGGCCGGTGCGGACCAGTGGCGTGGTGGCTCCGGCCCGATGGTCATGGAGCGTGGGCCGGCGAAGGGCCCGCTGTTCGGTGCCTTCTTCGAGGCCACCCAGCAGGCCGGGCACCCGTTGACCGACGACGTCAACGGCTATCGGCAGGAGGGGTTCGCGCCGTTCGACCGCAACGTCCACCAGGGCCGTCGGCTCAGCGCCTCCCGCGCCTATCTGCACCCGGTGATGAGCCGGCCCAACCTCACCGTGCACACGCTCTCCCACGTGACCGGCGTGCGGGTGCACGGTGGCCGCGCCGTCGGCGTCGACTACCTGCGCGGCGGCACGTTCAAGCGCACCGTCGACGCCGGTGAGGTGGTCCTGTGCGGAGGGGCGTTCAACTCCCCGCAGCTGCTCCAGCTGGCGGGGATCGGGAACGCCGCGGAACTGGAGCAGCTGGGCATCGAGTGCGTCGCGGACCTGCCGGGCGTGGGGGAGAACCTGCAGGACCACCTCGAGGTCTACATCCAGTACGCCAGCAAGCAGCCGGTCTCGATCGCGCCCTGGCTCAAGCACCGGCACAAGCCGCGGATCGGTGCCGAGTGGTTGTTCCTGCGTCGGGGCGTCGGGGCCTCGAACCACTTCGAGGCCGGGGGCTTCATCCGCAGCAACGACCAGGTCGACTACCCGAACCTGATGTTCCACTTCCTGCCGATCGCCATCCGGTACGACGGGACCCGACCGGCCCCCGAGCACGGGTACCAGGTGCACATCGGGCCGATGTACTCCGACGTCCGCGGCACCGTCAAGATCAAGTCCACGGATCCCTTCGAGCACCCCGCACTGCGGTTCAACTACCTCTCGACGGAGAGCGACCGCCGCGAGTGGATCGAGATGGTGCGTGCGGCGCGCGACATCCTCGAGCAGCCCGCGTTCGCGCCCTTCAACGCCGGGGAGATCTCGCCCGGCCCGTCGGTCGAGACCGACGAGGAGATCCTGGACTGGGTCGCCCGCGACGCCGAGACGGCGCTGCACCCGTCGTGCACCGCCAAGATGGGCACCGACGACAGGAGCGTGGTGGACCCTTCGAGCATGCGCGTGCACGGTGTCGAGGGGCTGCGCGTCGTGGACGCCTCGGTGATGCCCTTCGTGCCCAACGGCAACATCTACGCCCCGGTCATGATGCTGGCGGAGAAGGCCGCGGACCTGATCATGGGGAACGAGCCGGCGCCGCCGCTGCACGTGCCGTACTACCGCCACCGTGACGGGATGCCCCTCCACCCGCCGGGCGACCCCCGGAACACGGTCCTCGCCGGGCAGACGTCATGAGCGAGCAGACCGCCGCGGCCGAGGGGTCGACGACGGCTGGGCCGTCGGCGCGGATCAAGAAGCCGGTGTTCTACGGCTCGGCGGCCGGGGTCCTGATCGTGGCCGCGTGGGCCATCGTCGCCCCGACGGCGGCGGCGGACGCCATCGGGACCCTCGTCGGGTGGACGTCGGAGTGGTTCGGCTGGTTCTACATCCTGCTGGCGACCGCTGTCCTGGTCTTCGTGATCTTCCTCGGGGTGTCCCGGTACGGGCGGACGAAGCTCGGCCCGGAGCACTCGACGCCGCAGTACAGCACCTTCGCCTGGGCCTCGATGCTCTTCGCCGCCGGGATCGGCACCGACCTGATGTTCTTCGCGGTGGCCGAGCCGGTGACGCAGTACCTGGCGCCGCCGGTCGGGGAACCCGAGACCGTCGAGGCAGCGCGTGAGGCGACGGTCTGGACGCTCTTCCACTACGGGATCACCGGGTGGGGGATGTACGCGCTGATGGGGATGGCGCTGGCCTACTTCTCCTACCGGATGAACCTGCCGCTGGCGATCCGGTCGGCGCTGTACCCGATCTTCGGCAAGCGGATCAACGGCGCCCTGGGCCACACCGTCGACCTGGCGGCCGTGCTCGGCACGATCTTCGGTGTCGCCACCTCGCTCGGCATCGGTGTCGTCCAGCTCAACTACGGCCTCGACCTGCTGGTCGGGATCCCCGAGGGCCGCGCGGCCCAGGTCGGGCTGATCGCGCTGGCCGTCGGGATCGCCACCATCTCGGCGGTCAGTGGGATCGACAAGGGGATCAAGCTCCTCTCCCAGCTCAACGTCCTCCTCGCCATCGGTCTCGCGGCCTTCGTGCTGATCGCCGGCAACACCGTGTTCCTGCTCAACGCCCTGGTGCTGAACATCGGTGACTTCGTCAGCACGTTCGGCGACCTCACCCTGCAGACGTTCGCCTTCGACCGGCCGGTCGACTGGCTGAACGGCTGGACGCTGTTCTTCTGGGCCTGGTGGATCGCCTGGGCGTCGTTCGTGGGGCTGTTCCTCGCCCGCATCTCCCGAGGCCGCACCATCCGGCAGTTCGTGGCCGGCACGATGATCATCCCGTTCACCTACATCCTCATGTGGGTGTCGATCTTCGGGAACAGTGCGCTGGACCGGGTGCGCGGCGGTGACGAGGCCTTCGGCGAGCTCGCGATGAACACCCCCGAGCGGGGCTTCTACACCCTGCTCATGGAGTACCCGGTGTTCCCGCTGACCGCGGCGGTCGCCACCTTCGTGGGCCTGCTCTTCTACGTGACCTCGGCCGACTCCGGTGCGCTGGTCATGGCCAACCTGTCCTCGGAGCTGAGGACGCCGCAGGCCGACGCAGGCAAGGGCGTGCGGATCTTCTGGGCCGTGGCCACCGGCCTGCTCACCGCCGGGATGCTCATCGTCGGTGGGGTGCCCGCCCTGCAGAACGCCACCATCGTCATGGGGTTGCCGTTCGCCTTCGTGATGGTGCTGGTCATGGTGTCGCTGTTCAAGGCGCTGCGGGTGGAGGCCAACCGCACCGCCAGCCACGCCCAGAGCCTGCCGGGGCGGCTGTCGGGACGCACCCCGATGGCCGGGGACCGGCGCGGTGGGCGGACGTGGCGCACCCGGCTGAGCCGAGCGATGTCCTTCCCCGGCAAGGCCCGGGTCGACCAGTTCCTCGACGAGGTGGCGGAGCCCGCGCTGGAGGAGGTGGCGACGGAGCTGCGCGCCGAGGGGGTCGAGACCGAGGTGCGCCGCGAGACCGACGAGCTCGGGTGGACCCACGTCCAGCTGGTGGTCGATCTCCGGGGCGACTACCCGTTCGACTACCGGGTCCAGCCCGAGGAGGTGCCGATGCCGGTCTACGGACCGGCCTCACCCCGCGGGGACGACACCTACTTCCGCCTCGAGGTCCACATGCGGGAGGGCGGCCAGGGCTACGACATCATGGGGTACACCCACACCCAGATCATCGACGACGTGCTCGACCAGTACGAGCGGCACCTGGAGTTCCTGCGCCTCCAGGAGTCCGGCACGACGTCCTGACGGGTTCGGTCGCCGCACGATCGCGTGCGGCGACCGTCCCCGTGCGTCTTACTTCTGTCGGTCCCCTCGGGCAGGATCGTCCCCGGAACAGCCCAGCCGGGGAGGAGCCCGTGATGACCGGTGCGATCGTCGAACGGCCGGACGTCGGTCAGGTCGCTGAGCTCGAACCGCGGCTGGCCGAACACCGGCGTGAGCTGACCGGGTACTGCTACCGGATGCTCGGGTCCTCCTTCGATGCGGAGGACGCCGTCCAGGAGACGATGGTCCGGGCCTGGCGGTCGCTGGACCGGCTGCAGGGCAGCGGGGCACTGCGTTCCTGGCTGTACCGGATCGCCACCAACGTCTGTCTCGACGCCCTCGATGGCCGCAAGCGCCGGGCGCTCCCGGTCGACCTGTCCGACGAGTCCTCGGCCCCCGTGCCGGCGTCGCTGGCCGGGGTGCTGGCCGACGGGGCGTGGGTCGAGCCGGCGCTGGACCGCAACGTCCTCCCCGTCGGGGGCGACCCGGCCGACCTCGCCGTGCAGAAGGAGTCGGTGCGGCTGGCCTTCGTCGCCGCGCTGCAGCTGCTGCCGCCGCGGCAGCGGGCCGTGCTGATCCTGCGGGACGTGCTGCGCTGGAAGGCCGACGAGGTGGCGGCGCTGCTCGAGACCTCCGTCGCGGCCGCCAACAGTGCGCTGCAGCGTGCCCGGGCCACCCTCGCTGCGGCCCAGGCCCGGGAGAAGGCCCCCGACCGGGACGTCGCCGCCCCGGACGCCGAGCTGCTGGCCCGGTACCTGGACGCCTTCCTGCGCTACGACATCGAGGCCCTGGTCGCGCTGCTGCACGAGGACGCGGTGATGGACATGCCGCCGTACGCGATGTGGCTGCGCAGCGCCGCGGACATCGGCACCTGGTTCGCCGGCCCCGGTGCGGAGTGCCGCGGCTCGCACGTGGTGCCGCTGGAGCTCAACGGGAACCCGGCCTTCGCCCAGTGGCGGCCCAACGGGCCCGGCGGCGCGCACCGGCCGTGGGCCGTCCACGCGCTGACCATGGCCGACGGGCGGATCACCCGGATGACGGCGTTCCTCGACACCCGGCTGTTCGGCCTCTTCGGCCTGCCGCACGACCCGGCGGCCTCGACGGCTGGTTGACGCTCACCGGTTCCGACGGCTCTGCACGGACACGATGACGCCGGTGGCCAGCGCCGCGGCGGCCACGAGCAGCAGCGCCGGCGGGTAACCGACCTGCGGTGCGGCCAGGGCGAGCAGGAATGGGATGGCCAGCCCTGAGTACGCCAGCGAGTAGTAGACGGCGACCAGCCCGCCCAGTTGCTCCGGGGTGGCCAGCCGTTCCACCTCGCGCAACCCGCCCACCAGGCACACGCCGTACCCGACGCCCAGCACCAGCGCCGCCGCCACGACCGGAAGCAGGCCGGGACGGGCGGTGGCCAGCGCCGCGGCCAGCACGCCGGTCGTGACCGCGGCCAGTCCGAGGACCATGGCCCGGGCGTCCCCGCTGCCGAGCAGGTGCCGGCCCCAGCGTTGGCCGCCGAGGCCGGCGCTGAGTGCAGCAGCCGCCAGGAAGCCCGAGAACGCCACGCCGATCCCCGGGAGCGGTCCCACACCGTGGGCGGGGAGCGTGGTGAAGACCAGGGTCACGCTGCCGAACACCCACGGGGCCATCGGCGCGACGACCCGGCGGAACCGGCTGGTCCTCGCCGCTGCCGGGATCAGCTGCCACCGGCCACCCGAGGAGGCCGGACGCGTCTCGGGAGCCCGGGGCAGCAGCGCGAGCGCCGTGCCCCCGAGGGCCAGGTGGAGCAGGTAGGGCAGGACCGTGGGCAGCGGCGCCCACTGGGCCAGCAGGCCGGCGACCAGCGGTCCGACACCGAACCCGGCGGTCAGCGCCAGTGCCGCACGGCGTGCGGCCGCACCGGGGGCTCTCCCGGACAGCTCCTTGATCCACGCCGTCCCCACCGTGAACACCGTGCCGGAGACGACCCCGGTCAGCAGCCGGCCCGCGTAGAGGCCGGCCGGGCCCCAGCTTCCGGTGATCAGCACCACGGTGGCCAGCAGCGAGACCGCGGCGAAGCTGATCATGATGCGGCGCCGGCCGTAACGGTCGCTGGCCGGACCGCCGACGAGGAAGCCCGGCACCAGCCCGACGGCATAGACCCCGAAGATCGCCGTGGCGCTGGCGTCGGACAACGCCAGGTCGTGGCGGTAGACGGCCAGCAGCGGCACGAACTGGTTCGCGCCGTAGCCGACCGCGAACATCGCCAGCGCCGGCCAGCGCCACGCCCCGCTCGCCCGCTGGCCGGGCGCACCGGCCCTGGAGGTCACCGCAGCTCCTCCAGGGCCGGGCGCAGCAGCGTCAGGCCGCCTGGTCCAGCGTCGGGTAGTCGATGTACCCGGCGTCGGTGCCCCCGTAGAAGCTGCTCTCGTCGGCGAGGTTGAGGTCGGCGTCGACCTCGAGCCGGCGGACCAGGTCCGGGTTGGCGATGAAGGCCCGGCCGACCGCGACGAGGTCGGCGCGCCCGTGGGCGAGCAGTGCGTCCAGGTTGTCCGTCGTCGTCGCCAGGCTGAAGGCCGGGTTGACGATCATCGGCCCCGACCAGGCGCGGCGGATCTGCTCGGTGACGGCCGGCGGCCCCTCCACCACGTGCAGGTAGGCCAGCCCGAGCGGCTCCAGACCCGCCACGACCGCGGCGTACACGTCCTCGGTCTCGTGCTCCACGATGTCGTTGAAGCTGTTGGCCGGGGACAGCCGCACCCCCACCCGCTCGGCGCCCACGGCGCCGGCGACGGCAGCGGTCACCTCGAGGAGGAACCGGGCGCGGTTCTCGGCCGAGCCGCCGTAGCGGTCGGTGCGCTGGTTGGTGCCCTCGGCGAGGAACTGGTGCGGCAGGTAGCCGTTGGCGCCGTGCACCTCGACACCGTCGAAGCCACCCTCCTCGACCGCGAGGCGGGCTGCCTCGGCGAACTCGGCGACGACGGCCTCGACCTCCTCGGTCTCCAGCGCGCGCGGCTCGACGAAGTCCTGCAGGCCCTCGGTGGTGAACACCTGGCCGGCCGGGCGAACTGCCGACGGTGCGACCGGGCGGCCGCCGTCCGGCTGCAGCGAGGGGTGGGAGATCCGCCCGGCGTGCATGAGCTGCAGGTAGATCCGACCGCCCTGCTCGTGCACGGCATCGGTCACCCGGCGCCAGCCGGCGGCCTGCTCGGCGTTGTGGATGCCCGGGGTGTTCGGATAGCCCTGCCCGACGGCGCTGGGCTGGGTGCCCTCGGTGACGATCAGCCCGGCTCCGGCGCGCTGGGTGTAGTAGGTGGTCATCGACTCGGTCGGCACGCCGTCGGCAGCCGCCCGGTTCCGGGTCATGGGGGCCATGACCAGCCGGTTGCGCAGCTGGAGGCTGCCGAGGGTGGCGGGGGAGAAGAGCGAGGACGTCATGGGAGAACTCCTTGGTGCGTTGTCGGATCAGAGGCTGGAGTGGCCGGCGACGGCCTTCTCCAGCTCCGGCTTGAGGCCGGCGAGCTGCCGGTCCAGCGAGGCCGGATCGGTGCGGTTGGCGTCGATCATCTGCGCGCGGCGTTCGCCGCCCCGGACGACGGTGAGACTGCCGTCGGCCATCCCGGCGATCGTCGCCGCAGCGACCTCGTCGGGGGTCTCGTAGACGAACCCGTGCTCGGGGCCGGCCTGCGAGCTGGCCATCATCGGCGTGCTGGTAGCACCGGGGAACACGGTGAGCACGTGGACGCCCTCGCCGTAGAGCTCACGGCGCAGCGATTCCCCGAAGTGTGCGATGCCGGCCTTGGTGGCCGCGTAGGTGGCGTAGAACGGCATCCCCACCAGTCCGATGCCGGAGGAGACGTTGACGACCAGGCCGTTGCCACTGGCCCGCAACGCCGGCAGGGCGGCGCGCGTCAGCAGGATGGGCGCGGTCAGGTTCAACGCGATCTGGGCAGCCACCTCAGCCTCCTCGATCGCATCCAGGCGGCCGGCGCGGACGTTGCCGGCGTTGTTCACCAGGACGTCGATGCCGCCGAAGTGCTCGTGCGCGGCAGCGACGGCGGTGGCCGCAGCCCCCGGCTCGGTCAGGTCTGCGGCGACGACCGAGGCCTGGCCGCCGCGCTCGCGGACCAGGTCGGCGACCTCCTCCAGCGGCTGGGAACGGCGGCCCACCAGGGTCAGTCGCGGTGCGTGGTCGGCGAGCTGCAACGCGAGGCTGCGGCCGATGCCGGTGGCGGCACCGGTCAGCAGGATCGAGCGGTTCTGCAGGTCCATCTGGTGGTTCCTCTCAGCGGGATGTCCGCGGATCAGCTGTGCTCTTTGGCGTAGCGGACGAAGCCGACGACGTCGTCGGGCACCAGGCGACCGATCGCCCCGGAGGAGTAGACGGCCGTCAGGACCGTGCCGTCGGGGGCCAGGACGAAGCCGGTCGACTGCAGGTACCGGGGCTCGTCGTTGACGTAGGCGCCGAGGTCGGCGGCCACCTGATCGGGGTCCGCGCTGTGCGCGACGGGGAAGTTCAGCCGCCGCTTCTCGACCAGCTCGGTCGAGGTCTGCTCGTCGTCGACGGACAACGCGACGACCTTGATGCCGGCGGCGGCGAGGTCGTCCTTGGCCCGGGAGAAGGACGACAGCTGGGCGTTGCAGTACGGGCACCAAGACCCGCGGTAGATCAGGACGACGCCGAAGTCGCCGGCGAGGTCCTCCGGCAGGGAGGTCCCTCCACCGCCCACCAGCGGCAGCTGTAGCGAGGGGAAGGGCTGGCCGTTCTCCAGTCGGGGCACGGGTCACTCCTGTCGTGGCGTGGATGGGACGGTCGGGTGCTGTCGGGTGCAGCAGTGGACCGATCAGTCCAATTCCCGCGTATCATGATCGTCATGCACACGACGGGTGATCGATCCGCGGAACCGGCGCTGACCGCGCGCGGGCAGGCGACCCGGGAGCGCATCGTCGCCGCGGCGGCCCAGCTCATGCACGAGCACGGTGTGGCCGGGACCAGCCTGGACGACGTCCGTGCCGTCACCGGAACCAGCAAGTCGCAGCTCTACCACTACTTCGCCGACAAGTCCGCGCTGGTCGGCGCGGTGATCGGGCGGCAGGTGGGGCGGGTGCTGCAGGTCCAGCAGCCGGAGCTGGACGACCTGGGCTCCCTGGCGGCGCTGCGGCGGTGGCGGGACCGGATCCTGGAGGTCAACCGGCACACCGGCTGTGTCGGGGGCTGCCCGCTGGGTCGGCTCGCCGGCGAGCTGGTCGAGTCCGACCCGTCGGCTCGCGCAGACCTGGTCGCCGGGTTCGGCGAGTGGCGGGAGCACCTGGCCGTCGGCTTGCGGGCCATGCAGTCCCGCGGCGAGTTGGCCGGCCAGGCCGATCCGGAGACCCTGGCTCTCGGGCTGTTGGCCGCGGCCCAGGGAGGGCTGCTGCTCGCGCAGACGCACCGTTCGGTCGAGCCGCTCGAGGCGGCCCTGGACCTCGCGCTGGCGGGCATCGCCGCCCAGGTGGTGGTCTCGGGCGACCGATGACCAGCGGGGCGGCGGCGCTCCCACCCCCCGGCGGGCAACACGTCTGCCTCCAGCCTGCTCACCGGCAGCCGGCCGTCGGCGGCATCACGTCCCCACTTCCCGGTCGAGTGCGAAGAGCTGGCCCACCGTTTCGGCCCCGGAGGCACTCAGCCGCGGACGACCAAGAGCGGAGCCCTGGTACGCCCTCTCGGGTTCGTGGCGAGCGCCACCCGGCGGATCAGAGCCGCCGGATGTCGGCTTCCACGGCTTCGAAGGCCTTGCGGGCGGCGATGAGCACGGGATCCCAGACCGGGGCGAACGGGGGTGCGTAGGACAGGTCCAGGGAGAGGATCTGATCGACGGTCATCTCGTTCCAGATGCAGACGGCCAGGGCGTCGATGCGCTTGGCGGACCCGGCGCGCCCGACGACCTGAGCGCCCAGCAGCCGTCCGCTGCGCCGCTCGGCGATCATCTTGAGCCGGATGGGTTGGGCGCCGGGGAAGTAGCCGGCCGTGGTGGTCGAGTCGACCGAGGCCGTCACGAACGAGTAGCCGGCGAGCTGGGCCTCCTGGCTGGACAGGCCGGTGCGCGCGACCTCCAGATCGCACACCTTGGTGATCGCGGTGCCGATCACGCCGGGGAAGGTGGCATAGCCCCCGCCGATGTTGATCCCGGCGACCCGGCCCTGCTTGTTGGCGTGCGTGCCCAGCGCCACCACCATCCGCTGGCCCGACAGCCGGTGCCGCGACTCCACGCAGTCACCGGCCGCCCACACGCCCTCGGCCTCGGTGTGCATCCGGGCATCGACGGCGATGCCGCCGGAGATCCCCAGCGGTATCCCGGCCTCCTGGGCCAGCCGGACGTCGGGCCGCACCCCGAGGCCGAGCACGACCAGATCGGCGGGCAGTTCCCGGCCGCCCGCGGTCTGCACCGCGCGGGCTCGTCCGTCGGTACCGACATCGACGGCGACGACCCCCTCGGACAGCACCAGCTCGATGCCCTCGGAACGCACGGCGTCGGCGATGAACTCCCCGACGTCGGGATCGAACGTGCCGACCGGTGTGGCCGAGCGGTCCACCACGGTGACGTGCAGGCCGCGGACCCGGCATGCCTCGGCGATCTCCAGCCCGATGTAGCCCCCGCCCACCACCACGACTCTGCGCACCCGGCCGCTGGCGAGTTCGGCGCGCAGCGCCACGCCGTCATCGAGGATCTGGACGCCGTACACCCCGTCGGCTTCGATGCCGGGCACTGGCGGGCGCATCGGCACGCTGCCGGTGGCGTAGACCAGTTCGTCGAACGGCTCGCTGCCGGCCCTCCCGCCGTCCCGCTCCCGCCAGGTGACCGTCCGGCGATCCAGGTCGATGCCGGTCACCTCCGTGCGCATCCGCACGTCGATGCCCATGGCGCGGTGCTGATCCGGTGTGCGGGCGATCAGCGCGGCCTCGTCCGGCACCGTGCCGCTGATCCAGTAGGGGATCCCGCAGGCGGAGTAGGAGGTGGCGCGGCCGCGCTCGAACATCACGACGTCCAGGTCGGCGCAGCGCTTCTTCGCCTGGGACGCCGCGCTGCCGCCCGCGGCGTCCCCGCCGATCACCACCAGTCGCCACCTCACAGCCGGACTGTATGCCGCCGCCACGTGCTCAGGCAGTCCCGCAGGGCGGCCCAGGCTCGGGGGACGCCGGAGATGCTGAGCTGCTGGTCAGACGGCGCAGTCCTGGACCAGCGGCAGGAGCCGTCGTCCTGTCGCAGGCGGGCGAAGGTCTTGACCGAGCCGCCCGGCTTCGGCCGGCGGTACCTCCGAGACGCCGAGCAGCAGGTCCGGTGAGTGCCGAGGTCGGCTCCGGCCGGGTGTCAGTGGTGGAGCCGTGAACGATGATCACGGCGGGCTCTCGTCGGTGCAGGGCTCGCGCACGGAGGTGAGCCCTCGCGGGCCATGTGCGGTGCCCCCCACAGGCTGGGGCCGGCGCAGCAGCCCGGACCGGACGACGATGGCGTAGCGGACGCTGGCCTGCTCGAGACCCGCGTCGGATGGCCGTATGCGCCCGCTCGTGGCGATCTGCTCATGGCGATCTGCTCGGGAAGCAGATACGGGCTGCCGTTGCCGGCTGGGCCTCCATGCGCGGACACGTGCGCCGGTGAGCGCGTGGAGCGGGTGACCGGGATCGAACCGGCATGGCCAGCTTGGAAGGCTGGGGCTCTACCATTGAGCTACACCCGCATGCGTACCGCGGCAGCCTAACCCGTGCCCGCGCGGCGGTGTCCGCAGGCCGTCGGCCTAGACTCGCCGGTGGCCACGGGGTGTAGCGCAGCTTGGTAGCGCACCTGCTTTGGGAGCAGGGGGCCGCAGGTTCAAATCCTGTCACCCCGACACCGCCGCGAGGTCTGAAAGACTCGCGGGCACGATCGGCCGCCGTCCCCACGGAGGCCGCGCCCACCCCCGTCGTACCTGAGGAGCACGCCGCTGTGAAGAGCACCATCGAGAACCTGGGCCCGACCCGGGTCCGGCTCGCGATCGAGGTGCCGTGGAGCGACCTGGACCACGCCTTCGGTGAGGTCTACAAGGAGCTGGGCAAGCAGGTGCGCGTTCCCGGCTTCCGCCCCGGCAAGGTCCCGAACCGGGTCCTGGACCAGCGGATCGGCCGCCCGGTCGTGCTGGAGCAGGTCGTCCAGCACGCCGTCCCGGAGGTCTACTCCGAGGCCATCCGGGAGAACCAGGTCCGCGTCATCAGCCAGCCCGACGTCGAGGTCACCCGCCTCGAGGACGGCGAGGCCCTCGCCTTCACCGCCGAGGTCGACGTCGCCCCCACCCTCGAGCTGCCCCCGCTGGACTCCCTGGCGGTGACCGTCGACGACGTCGAGGTCACCGACGAGGAGATCGACCAGCAGATCACCGTCATGCGCGAGCGCTTCTCCACCCTCTCCGGTGTCGAGCGCGCCGCCGAGGACGGCGACTTCGTCTCCATCGACCTGGAGGCCACGCTCGACGGCGAGGTGCTCGAGGACGGCAGCACCACCGGCATGTCCTACGAGGTCGGCTCGGGCAACCTGATGCAGGGCCTGGACGAGGCCGTGCGCGGGCTGTCCGCCGACGAGAGCGCCACCTTCTCCACGGCCCTCCTCGCCGGCGACCAGGCCGGTGAGATGGCCGACGTGACCGTCACCGTCCGGTCGGTCAAGGCCAAGGAGCTGCCGGAGCTGGACGACGAGTTCGCCTCGATCGCCAGCGAGTTCGACACCCTGGCCGAGCTGCGCGAGGACGTCCGCACCCGGCTGGCCCGCACCAAGGTGCTGCAGCAGGGCGGACAGGCCCGCGACAAGCTGGTCGAGCACCTGCTGGAGACCATCGAGGTCCCGGTGCCGGAGAAGCTGGTCGAGCAGGAGCTCAGCTGGCGCAGCCAGGCCATGGAGCGCGAGCTCCAGCAGGCCGGCATGGACTGGGACGCCTACTTCTCGATGGCCGAGGTCGAGAGCCGCGAGGCCTACGACGCCGAGATGCGCGAGAACGTCGAGAAGGCGGTCAAGACGCAGTTCGTGCTCGACTCCATCGCCGACGCCCGCGAGGTCACCGTCGACAACGAGGACCTCTCCGCGCAGATCATGGCCCAGGCCCAGCGCAACCGGGTCAGCCCCGAGCAGTACGCCCAGCAGCTCCAGCAGGGCAACAACATCGCCGAGTTCGTCGCCGACGTGCGGCGCACCAAGGCGCTGGCCCAGCTGCTGGAGGAGACGACGATCACCGACGAGTCGGGCAACGTCGTCGACCTGGAGGCGCTGCGTCCGCGCACCGTCGCCGCCGACTCGGCCGACGCCGAGGACGACGCTGCCGAGGCCGCCGAGGCCGAGGTCGTCGAGGCCGAGGTCGTCGAGTCCGACGCGGTCGAGTCCGACGCGGTCGAGGCGACCGACACCGAGGAGACGGCCGGCAAGGCCTGACCCACCGCGACACCCTGCGCCGCCCGTACCCCGTTGGGTACGGGCGGCGCTGTCGTTCCGGCGTGCCGTCCGGGTCGGCGCCTCGCAGGTCGGCGCCGGTGCCGCTGCGCCCACGGCGAACACCGGCCCGCGCCGGGAGGAACCGGTCGGGGGTGCGCGTTAGGGTCGACGTGACACTCAGGCAACCCTGAAGGACGACCACACGAGGCCGCACTGACGACCGGCACCGAGGGTCGTCCGCAGCGTCGTCGGTCGCCCCCGACCACCGGCCAACCCGTTCCACGAGACCGACTGCACCGCAGTCCTACGGAGGTCACCGCACCCGTGAGCAACTCAGACCTGATCACCGCCAGCGCGCCGCTGATGCGCGCCGGCGGCTCGATGATGAACCTCAACGACTCGGTCTACGAGCGCCTGCTGCGTGAGCGGATCATCTTCCTCGGCAGCCAGGTCGACGACGTCATCGCCAACCAGCTGGCCGCGCAGATGCTGCTGCTGTCCGCAGAGGACCCCAAGCGCGACATCCACCTCTACATCAACTCGCCCGGCGGCTCCGTCACCGCCGGCATGGCGATCTTCGACACGATGCAGTTCATCGACTGCGACGTCGCCACCTACGCGATGGGCCTCGCCGCCTCGATGGGCCAGTTCCTGCTCACCGCCGGGACCAAGGGCAAGCGCTACTCGCTGCCCCACACGCGGATCCTGATGCACCAGCCCTCGGCCGGCGTCGGCGGCACCGCCTCCGACATCGCCATCCAGGCCGAGCTCTTCCGGAGCACCAAGCACCAGCTCAACGAGCTGCAGGCGCAGTTCACCGGGCAGACGGTCGAGCAGATCGAGAAGGACTCCGACCGCGACCGCTGGTTCACCGCGCAGGAGGCCCTCGAGTACGGCTTCGTCGACCACGTGGTGACCCGCGCAGAGTCCATGACCTCGACCGACAACCCGGTCACCGACGGACCGGAGAAGTGACCATGAGCAGCAGCTTCGAGATGCCCTCCAGCCGGTACATCCTGCCCTCCTTCGTGGAGCGCACGAGCTACGGCATGAAGGAGTCGAACCCGTACAACAAGCTCTTCGAGGAGCGCATCATCTTCCTCGGGGTGCAGGTCGACGACGCCTCGGCCAACGACGTCATGGCCCAGCTGATCACGCTGGAGTCCAACGACCCCGACCGTGACATCACGATGTACATCAACAGCCCCGGTGGCTCGTTCACCGCGCTGACGGCCATCTACGACACGATGATGTTCGTCCGCCCCGACATCCAGACCGTCTGCATGGGCCAGGCCGCCTCCGCGGCCGCCGTCCTGCTGGCTGCCGGGACGAAGGGCAAGCGACTGGCGCTGCCGTACTCCCGGGTGCTGATCCACCAGCCCTCCGGCGAGGCCGGCGGTCAGGTCACCGACCTGGAGATCCACGCGCGGGAGATCGAGCGGGTGCGGGTGCAGATGGAGAGCATCCTGGCCCGGCACACCGGGCAGTCGCAGGAGCAGGTCCGCAAGGACATCGACCGGGACAAGATCCTCACGGCCCAGGAGGCCATGGAGTACGGGATCGTCGACCAGGTCATCCAGAGCCGCAAGCTCAACGCCCTGCCGGCCTGACGCAGTGATGGGACGGCCGAGGGTGCGCGTGTCGCGCTCTCGGCCCGTACCGTTCTCCCATCCGGCGTCCCGGTGTCCTCCGGACGGCTCAGCCGGGTCGCGGGGGAGGGCCGGGACGGGTGTTACGGGCCGGGCGACCCGGGTGAGTTCCTGCCCGGGAACGTCGGATCAGCCGGGTAGGTTCGGCGAACGCCCGATCCCCGGTCCACGACCGCAGGGGCACCGGACGCCAGCGGGAAGGGCGTCGACGAGGGCATGACACAGCACGAACCAACGGGACCGCAGCAGCGTCGTCCCATTCGAGGTGGAGGTCAGCCAGGTGGCACGTATCGGTGAGAGCGGCGACCTGCTCAAGTGCTCGTTCTGCGGGAAGAGCCAGAAGCAGGTCAAGAAGCTCATCGCTGGCCCTGGGGTGTACATCTGCGACGAGTGCATCGACCTCTGCAACGAGATCATCGAGGAAGAGCTCTCGGAGTCGTCGGACCTCAAGTTCGACGAGCTGCCCAAGCCCAAGGAGATCCACGACTTCCTCGAGCAGTACGTCATCGGCCAGGACCAGGCCAAGCGCACGCTCGCCGTCGCCGTCTACAACCACTACAAGCGGGTGCAGGCCGGCGGCACCGACCGGGGCCGTGACGAGGGCGTCGAGCTCGCCAAGTCCAACATCCTGCTGATGGGCCCGACCGGCTGCGGCAAGACGCACCTGGCGCAGACGCTGGCCAGGATGCTCAACGTGCCCTTCGCGATCGCCGACGCCACGGCGCTGACCGAGGCCGGTTACGTCGGCGAGGACGTCGAGAACATCTTGCTGAAGCTGATCCAGGCGGCCGACTACGACGTCAAGCGCGCCGAGACCGGGATCATCTACATCGACGAGGTTGACAAGATCGCCCGCAAGAGCGAGAACCCGTCGATCACCCGGGACGTCTCCGGCGAGGGCGTGCAGCAGGCGCTGCTCAAGATCCTCGAGGGCACGACCGCGTCGGTGCCTCCGCAGGGCGGGCGCAAGCACCCGCACCAGGAGTTCATCCAGATCGACACCACCAACGTGCTGTTCATCGTCGGTGGCGCCTTCGCCGGGCTCGAGGAGGTCATCGAGGCCCGTACCGGCAAGCAGGGCATCGGCTTCGGTGCCGAGGTGCGCGGCAAGGCCGAGGTGGAGAAGGCCAACGCCATCGCCCAGGTCATGCCCGAGGACCTGCTGAAGTTCGGCATGATCCCCGAGTTCATCGGCCGCCTGCCGGTGATCACCACGGTGCAGAAGCTCGACCGCACGGCGCTGATGAACATCCTCACCGAGCCGAAGAACGCCCTGGTGCGCCAGTACCGCCGGCTGTTCGAGCTCGACGGGGTGGAGCTGGAGTTCACCGACGACGCGCTCGAGTCGATCGCCGACCAGGCCATCCTGCGGGGCAC
>NZ_JAAKGN010000084.1:0-19820 GCF_011039295.1 Modestobacter sp. KNN46-3
ACCGTCACCGACACCGACGGCACCACTCAGGAGGTGACCACGCAGCCGACTATCCCGGCGCTCAGCGCCTGACCCGACATGAAGATCACGCGGTAGTCGTCACACACCACGCCGGCGGACTTGACCCGTGACGGGGTCGCAACACCCCGGGCGACGTCAGACCAGACGACGCGCAGAGTTGTAGCCCCACATGGTGTCGACGTTGATGGTGCGGACGACGTCCCCGGCGGTGGGGGCGTGCACCATCAGGCCGTTGCCGATGTAGATGCCGACGTGGCCCACCGGGTCGTAGAAGAAGACCAGGTCACCGGGCTGCAGGTCGGCGCGGGCCACGGGCACGCCCATCGTCGACTGCATGCGGGAGGAGTGCGGCAGCGTGATGCCGGCGGCCGCGTAGGAGTACTGCGTCAGCCCGGAGCAGTCGTAGACGTTCGGGCCGGCCCCGGCCCAGACGTAGGGCTTGCCCTGCTGGGCGAGCGCCGTGTCGACGATGATCTGGGCAGCTGCGTTGGGAGCCGCGACCGGGGCCACCGGTGCCGCGACGGGTGCTGGGGCGGCCGCTCCACCGCCGCCGACCGAGGCCTGGGCGGCCATCGGGGTGAGGGCGACGCCCGCGCTGGCGAACAGCGCGATCAGTGCCCGGCGACCGGAACGGGAGGGACGACGGGCGGGGGACGTGCGAGTGGTCGTCATGGACGACGGGTTCTCCTTGTTCTCCTCGACCGCCTACCGAGTTAGCTGACGGGTTCGGGCGGGGAACTCGCCCGGCGCTCCGGCACTCGCGTGCCGTTGCGTTTCACCCCAGAACTGCGGTGGGTCCCCGGTCCGGGCGTTCGCGGCGACGTTGCGGCGGTTGCCCGGTTCGGCGGTGCTCGCCGGTGTCACCGCGTGTGGCGACTCAGGGGCCGGCAGGCGCGGATGACGGTAGGGCTGTCATGGATCTGTCACAAAGTGCCGCCGGTTGCGGTTCCGACACTCCGCAGGCCCGCAACACGCCCGGGCGGCGGGGACGACTCGCCGAGCTGACGTCGAGCAACGCTGGAGTGCGCCGTCGGCGAGCGCGGCTCTCGCCGGCTGTTCCCGTCGGGAATCCGATTTCTGGTCGGACGGCGGGTGGGCACGTTTCGTGTTCGACGCGACACGGCCCGCTGCAGGAGTCGTCACGTGATCGGTTGTCGCGTCGACCAGCGCTTGAGACGGCCCTGGTCGCTGATCCCGCCTGCCGCGCTGGTGCCCGGGCGGACGCGTTGACGCGCCGCGGTCGGTCGTGTCAAGGGACTGTCGGCATGTGTGGACAGGCGGCTGACCAGCTGATTCGCCTTGCTCGGCGTCCTTTAGGGCGCTACTATTCGTACATACGTTCGAATGCTGCGGGAGGTGTCGTGAGCGAGTTGATGTCGGCTCTCGACGCCCTTGCGGCCGATGACCTGCACTCGCTCACGGACGGGCAGGTGCTGGACCGGACGGCGTTCCTGGTGCAGCTGGTGAACCGTGCGTCGGCGGAGTTGACCCGCACGGTCCGGCGCGCGGACACCACGCAGGCCGCCGAGCGCGACGGGTTGAAGAGCGTGCGGTCGTGGCTGACCGGGCACGCGCGGCTGGCTCCGGTGGACGCTTCGCGGATCCTGCGTTCCGGGCGGGCGCTGGAGCACTTCCCGGCGCTGGCCGCCGGGTTCGCCGACGGGCAGATCACCGCGGCGCAGGTGAACGTGGTGGCCGAGAAGGTGGGGCCGGGCGAGGTCGCCCGGGCAGTCGAGCAGGGCATCGACCTGGCCGCGTTCGACCAGGTGTGGGCGCGCGTGGCGGTCGAGTCGCCGCACCAGTCGCTGGTGGCGGCGGTGCAGGCCTTCGAGGACGCACTCGACCCCGATGGCCCGGAGCCGGACCCGAGGGGCGGCGGCTGACGATCGCCAAGCACTCCGACGGCAGCGTCACCGGTCGGTTCGACCTGGATGCGGTGGGTGGGGAGAAGGTTCAGGCCGCGATCGAGTCGATCGTGCAGGCCGACCGCCCCAGGGGTGATGAGCGGACCCGCGCTCAGCAGAACGCCGACGCCCTCGTTCAGTTGTGTGACAACCAGCTGGCCAGCGGTGACCTGCCGATCCTGCGGACGGTGAAGCCGCACGTGGTCGTGGGCATCGACCTGGACGACCTGGTCGACCCCGCCACCGGTGCCGCTGCGGCGGAGATGGGCTTCGGCGCGACGATCTCCGCGGCGCGGGCCCGCTACCTGGCCTGTGACGGCAGTATCTCCCGGATCGTGATGGGCCCCGACGGGGTGCCGCTGGACCTCGGCCGGGACCACCGGGTCGTCACCCCGGGGCTGCACAAGGCGGTGGAGCGGCGGGACGAGTCCTGCGTGTTCGCCGGCTGCGGCGCCCCGTCCTGGTGGTGCGACGTCCACCACCTCGTGCACTGGCTGCACGGCGGCGAGACCAACCTGCAGAACTCAGCGTTGTTGTGCGAACGGCACCACACCAAGGTGCATCACGGCTTCCGGGTGGAACGAGATCCCGGCGGACGGTGGCGCACCTACCGCCCCCACGACACCGAGATCCTCATCGGTCCGCTGCTGACCTGACGGTCCGCCCTCATATCCCCGCGCCCTCCAAGGGCGCGGGGGCTTGAGGGTGCATCTGGTCGAGGAGGGGTTCGCCGGAAGAGAGGCCGCCGGCCCCATCGTTGGCATGACGGCGGGGCCGGCGGGCTGCCACTACTCCTTGCCGACCTTGCCCTTCGAGGCGAACGAGCTCACGCACTCGCCCTGGTTGGCGAACTGACCGGCCTCGAACTCGGTCGCCCAGCCGCCGTTCTTGCAGTCCCCCTTGGTGAACACCCGCGGCTCGACGTCGTACACCGTCGTCTCGCCGCCCACCGTGATCCCGATGCCGTCCACGTAGGCGTCCAGGCCCGCGTTTCCCCGCCCGGTGTTCACCGCGAACCCGGTGATCGTCGTGCCCGCCCCGAAGTGCTCGGTGAGGGTGGCGAGCGTCGTGGGAGAGGCGTTCGAACCGGGCGTCGAGGAGCCGAACGGCTGGATGCTCGGGGTCCACCAGCCCCCGGCCCGGCCCCCGGTGCTCCCGGTCGTGTCCCAGGCCTGCCACTCACCCTCGGCGATGGTGAAGCCGGCCTTGTTCGCCTCCCACACCAAGGTCGCGAAGTCGTCCGGGCCGGCGGGGTCGACCTCCACGTTGATCGACGGGCCGTAGCCCGGGAGCCCCGTCGCGAACGAGGAGTAGGTGACCCCGGCCAGGTCCGACAGCGGCCGGCCGTCGAGCACGTCCGACATCAGCCGGGCCTTCTCCGACGCTCCGTCCAGCACCAGCCGGTAGGCGGAGTCGCCGAAGCCGCTGCCCGCCGGCGCCGCGGCGATGCCGCCCGCACCGGTGGTGGGGGCGGGAGCCGGGTCGTTCTCCCCGCGGTGGGCGTTGCTGAAGTACCAGTCCGCACCCTCCGCAGCGGTCGCCGCCGGGGTGATCGTCACCGTCCCCGCCGCCAGCGCTGGGCCGGCGGTCAGCACCCCGATCAGGGCCGTAGCCGCACAGGCGTACGTGATGCGTCGTGCACTCGACAAGGTGATCTCCCCGTGGATGGATGGACGGAAGCGTCGTGGGTCGCCGGAACAGATCACCCGGCGGCGGGCTGGTCCAGGTGTTCCTGCACCACCGTGCTCGGCGGGACGGGCGGCGTGGGGACCGCGTGCAGGTCCGCATCGCCGTCGGCCACCGCGGTCAGCCACTGACCGGCGCTCTGCCGGGTGATCCGGCCGGCCCGCACTGCCTGGGCCAGCGCCAGCTCCAGCGGCGGCATCAGCACCGGGTGCCGGCGGCGGTGCCCGAACACCGCCAGCGTCTGCTGGAACAGGTCGTCGCGGGTCATCCCGGCCACCGACCGGCACAGCGCCACCATCGCGTTGCCGATCTCCTCCGGCGGCACGTGCTCCAGCGCCCGGTCGGTGCTCGCCGCCTGGCGCCGGAACGTCGTCCACCCCGCCGGGTCCAGCGGCGTCCGGTCCGACGTCGCCGGCCACAGGAACTCCGCACCCGGCTCCGGCAGCAGCGCCAGGACCGACTCCATCCGCGCCGCGTTCACCCGCGGCACCCCGAACGCCGACGCCGTCAGCCGGGCCAGCCGCTCCCGGTGGATCGGCCCCTCCGCCCGGATCCCCGCCGCGAGCACCCGCCGCACCAGCCGGGCCGCCTCCGGGTTGGCCAGCTGCCGCAGCATCTGCGGCTCGCCCACCGGCTTCGGCGTCCACGCCCGGAACGGCACCTCACCCGCCAGCAGCGCCGGCGTCACCACGGGGTGCGCCGCGCAGCGCACCGGCTCCGCCGTCGACACCTCGTCCTCCACGTCCGGAGCGTCCGGGTCGAACGGGTCGATCTCCTCCTCCGGCTCGGTGACCTCGGCGACCGGGGCCGGCAGCGGCGGCAGCAGCGGCGCCACCGGAGCGGCACCCGCCACGGCCGCGACCAGCCGGTCGAGCACCGTCTCCTCCTCGGCCAGCCACTCCGGCAGCCACACCCGCTCCACCGCCGGCCAGCCGCGCAGCTCCGCCAGCTCCAGGTACGCCAGCTCCCGGTCCACCGGCGCCCGCTCCGCCCACGCCGGGCCGTCCAGCAGCACCGCCAGGACCGGCCGCGCCGGCGCCTCCGCCCGGGCGACGGTCAGGTCGACCCGGAACGGGGAGAGCCCGACGTCGGTGCGCACCACGAGCCCGCGACCACGCAGCGCGGCGGCGACCTCGTCCCGGTGCGGGTCCGGCACCGCCCCGGAGCGCCGCGGGACCGTGTCCGTGCCGTGCACCGCCTGCTCCAGGTAGGTCCGCAGCCGACGCACACCCGGCTGGGTCGTCGTCACCGGCCGCAGCAGCGACAGCGGGAACGACGCGAAGACCACCACCTGCCGGCGGGCCCGGCTCACCGCCACGGTCAGCCGTCGCTCACCGCCGGCCCGGTTCAGCGGCCCGAGGTCCAGCGGCAGGCAGCCCCGCTCGTCGGCCGCGCACCCCAGCGACAGCAGGACGACGTCGGCCTCCTCGCCCTGCGCGGCCTCCACCTCCCGCACCCGCAGCTCGCCCCGGTCCAGCGCCTCGGCCGCCCGGTCCCGGCCCACCCGCAGCAGGCCCTCGATCAGCCGGCGCTGCGGCCCGTGCAGCGCCACCACGGCCACGGAGGGCACCGACTCCGCCGACGCCGCGAACCGCTGCCGCAGCTCGGCGACCACCGCCTCCGCCTCGCCCGGGTTGGTGCCCCGCTGCTCGCCCGCGCGCAGGAAGACGCCGTCCACCTGCACCAGCGAGATCGCTGGCCCGGCCGGCGGGCCGGGCACCGTCGTCAGCCGGGAGCCATAGGCCACGACGTCGGCGAACGCGACCAGCGACTCGTCGGCGCTGCGGTGGTGCCAGGTCAGCTCCCGCCGCGGCACCCCGGCGCGCAGGCAGGCGGCGAGCAGCCCCTCGTCGGGGGCCTCGTCGATCGCAGCACGCGGCGGCAGCTGCTGGCGGTCGCCGACCACCACCGCCGCGCTCGCCCGGCCCAGCGCACCGAGCGCGTCGGTGACCCGCAGCGACGACGCGTCCTCGATCACCACCAGGTCGAACGAGCCGGCCGTCGGGGGGAGGAAGCGGGCGACGGCGTCCGGGGTGGCGAGCACCGCCCGGGTCCGGTCGCCCTCGGCGAGGGTCGCAGCCGCCTGTGCCCGGGTCGCCGCCGACGCCGCGAGCGCCCGGTGGACCGCCTGCTCCGCAGCCCGCGCGTCGGCGACGCCGAGTCCGCCGGCCGCCGAGCGCTCGGCGAACGACGCCTCGGCCACCCCGCGGTCGAAGGCGGCGACGGCGTCGTCGGCGGGCACCGCTCCGGACAGCAGTGCGGCGCGCGCCTCGGCGAGCCCGGCGGCCTCCAGCAGGTGCAGGTGCCGGAGCAGGTCCAGCCAGTGCCCGAGCGAGGGGACGCCGAACTGCTCGACGGCCCGCTCGTCCTGCGTCGTGTCCCACAGCCGCACCAGGCCGGTGTCTCCGGCCCACGCGACGAGCTGGTCCAGCGAGCCCAGGCAGGCCACCGGCAGGGCGGTCAGCGCGGCCCGCAGCTTCCGGACCGCCACGGCCCGCGCGGGGTCCGGTGCCGGCGCGGTGTCCAGGAAGCGGCGCAGCGGGGGAGTGAAGGCCGGGTCGCCGTCCAGTGCGGAGCCGAGCCGGCGCAGGGCGGCGACCTGCCGTTCGACCAGGTGCGGGTCGGTCAGCGGGTTCCAGTTCCACGGCACCGCCAGCCCGGCCACCGTCGTGCATCGCATGGTCAGCTCGCGGGCCGCTCCCTGCACCTGGAGCAGCTCCGCGGTCAGCAGCGGGACGTCGGTCGGCTCCACGTGTGCGTCCGGCCGCAGCGACGGGGTGAGCTCGGTGAGCACCGCCGCCAGCCGCTTGGCCCGGCCGAACCGCCCGGACACCGCGGCCTGCTCGGCGTCCTCGGCGATCCCGGCCAGCGGCAGGTCCAGCGCCTCGGGCAGGGCCACGTCGAGCCCCGGGTGCGCCGCGGTGACGAACGCGGAGATCTCGGCGAGCAGCACGGCGACGTCCTCGGCCCACTCCGGGGTGCGGACGGCGTCCACCGCGGCGAGCGGCACGTCCGGGCCGGCGAGCACGGTGGCGACCGCGTCGAGGTCCTCCGGGGTCCGCGCCGCGGCGATCACCCGCGCCAGCGGCCCGGCCGGGGGCAGCGCGCGGAGCGCCGTGTCGACGGCGAGCACCGCGGCGTGCACCGCGACCGGGTCGGCGTCGGCCGAGTCGAGGAACCCCCACGGGTGCCGCGGCCGCGGCCGGGTGCGGGCGGCGACCTCGGGGAGGGTGGTCAGCAGCTGGTGGACCTTCGCGGTGGTGCGCGCCGACGCGGTGGCGACGAACGTCGTCGCCAGCGGCAGCGCCGGGGTGCCGGGCACCGCGGAGAGCACGCCGGCGCGGGCGGCGTACAGCGACAGCCCGGCGGAGTTGGGGGCGTGCAGCCGCTCGGCGTAGCCGGCCAGCTCGCGCCGCGCCGTCCGCAGCTCGTCGGGGAGAGCGGGGAGCGGGGCGACCGCCGGGGGGTCCCCGGCATCGGACGGGACGTCGGCGGGACGGCGCAGGCCGGTGACCAGCCCGCCGAGCCCCACGCCGTCGAGCCGCCGGGACACCGCGTCCAGCGCGGACTGCTGTGCGGCGAGGACCAGCACCCGCTGACCGCCGGCCGCGGCGGCGGCGACCAGGTTGGCGACCGTCTGCGACTTGCCGGTGCCGGGCGCGCCCTCGAGCACGAAGGTCCGCCCGGCGGTGGCGTCGGTGATCGCCTGCAGCTGGTCGGTGTCGGCGGGCAGCGGCAGGGTCCCGGCGAGCTCGGCCAGGTCGGTGGCCAGCGCGCTGCCGGGTGCCGGCACCGGGTCGACGAAGGGCTGGCCGGGGCGCAGCAGCACCGGCACCAGCGGGTTGCGCAGGGCGGCCGCGCCGAGCTGGTCGGCGTCCTGCCGGATCCGGGCGGACGCCGCGGGCAGCACCGCCAGGTCGGCGGTCGGCTCGACCCGGTGCGGCAGCCCGCGCTGGGCCAGCTCTTGCCGCAGCGCCGGCAGGACGACGGCCAGGTCGGGGTCGCCGCCGTCGTCCAGGGCCGGCACGGCCACGCCGGTACGGCGGCGCAGCTCGGCCAGCAGGTGCCCGTTCGGGCCGATCGCCCCCGCCGGGTCGGCGGTCAGCCGGTAGGCGCCGGTGCTCGCCACCCGGGAGAGGAGGACCGGCACCAGCACCAGCGGCGAGCGCACCGGCCGGCCGTCGAGCTCCCAGGTCACCGACCCCAGCGCCAGGTGCAGGTCGCCGGTGCCGGTCTCCTCGAGCAGCGCGGCCGCCCGGTCGGCGAGCGCGGCCAGCCGGCGCGCGTAGTCGACCGAGCCCAGCTCGGCGTACAGCCCGCCGTGCTCGACGAGCAGCTCGCCGAGCTGGTGCGGTGGCAGGTCCCGGGCCGACCGGATGCCACGCCGCCGGGCCGCGGCGCCGAGCTGGTCGGTGGGCACCAGGGTGAGCGCGGCGTCGGCGGCCAGCCGCTCGGCGAGGACGGTCAGCCGTCCGGGCGGCACGGTGAGCGGCACGATGCCGCCGTCGGCCCGGTCCAGGTCCAGCAGCGCGGCCGCCGTCCCCGCCGGTCGGGCCCCCGCGCGGGTCGGGCTCCCGGTCGGGCCGCGGGCGGGCAGCCCCGGGAGCGGGAGCGGGTCGACGCCGTCCAACCGTGCGCGGTGCACGTCGGTGACCCCGAGCACCCGGTGCAGGTCACCGGCGAGCCAGGCGGCGGCGGCCGTGCGGTGCAGGTCACCGAAGGTCGCCGGCTCCGCGGCGATCCCCAGCATCGTGGTCTCCACCAGCGCGATCGCGCCCTGGTCGACCAGCTCGGCCAGCCCGGAGACCTCGGTGGTGGCCGTGCTCTCGGCGCAGCGTTCGACGCGCCAGTAGCCGAGGAAGGCGTGCCCGGGGCAGGTCGCGCCGTCGGCGGCAATCCACAGCAGCGGGCGGATCCCGGCGTGCTCCAGCGCGGCGGCCAGGGTGAGCACGGTGTCCAGGCTGGTGCCGGCCCGGTCGTCGAGCACCTGGTCGGGGGTGCGCACCCGCTGCGGGACGTCGGCCCAGCTCGCGACCGCGGGGCGCGGCCGGATCGCCCGGCGCCGCATGGCCTCCACGATCGCCGCGGCCGTCTCGTCGATGCGCGTCCCGTCGACGCGTGCGGTGCCGGTCGGGTGACCGCCGACCGTGGGGTCACCGGTGCGCTGGCGCAGCAGGTCGGCGGCCGCGCCGACCAGCCCGGCCACCGCAGGGGAGCCCGGCTGCACGTGTGCGGCCAGCAACTCCAGGGCCAGCGGCGTCGGCGCGGCCAGCCACTGCCCGGCGGCGAGCACCCGGACGGCGGTGCGGGTGCAGCCCAGCAGCTGCCCGTCCCGCTCGACCCGGGCCTCGACGGTGGCCGTGCCCGGTTCGGCGACGGCGGCGAGGACGGCCGGGTCCAGCCGCAGGTCGAGGTCGGTGAACACCGTCGTCCGGCCGGGTTCGACGTCCACGGTCAACTCGACCGGGTCGCCCAGGGGGCCGTCGGAGGAGGCGATCGTGACGACCACCCGCGCGCCGTGCACCGGCGCGCCGGCGCCGGTCAGGGTGAGGCCGGCGACGACGGACACGCCGGCGCGGGCCAGCGCCTCGCCGACCACCGGCACGCAGTCGAGGGCCACGGAGAGCCGCAGATCGGCTGCCGCGGTGTGCTGCGGGCACGGGGAGACGCCCATGGAGTCGTTCTACCTCCGCCGGGCCCTCGGATCGGGGAGCCCGGGCGGAGGTGTGACAACTGGGGCGGGAGGGTCGCCCCGCCAGGTGCTCAGCCCGGCGACCAGGGCGTCGCGCCCAGCACCTGGACCAGCGTGGTGGTGGTGGCTCGGGCCGGCGGGCGCCAGGCGGCCCAGGTGACGACGGCGAGGTCGCGACCGGTGGCGTCCCGCTCCATGAACGGCACCCACCGCCAGCCCGACAGGTTGCGCCGGGCCGACGCCTCGGTCATCAGCGCCGCCTCGACCTTCGAGCTGACCGCGATCAGTTCGCTGTGCACGGAGAACCGCCGGAACATCCAGTGGGTGTGCACGCCGGCGGCGGCCGACGCCGACCGCAGCCGGGCCTCCTCGCTGGTGATCTCCCCGGAGGCGTGTGCCATCACCCGGCGCCCGTCGAGGTCGGCGAACCGGATGGACGGGCGGTCACCCAGGGGGGAGTCCGGCGGCACGGCGACGCCCAGTTCCTGGGTGAGGACCGGGGCGCAGCCGAGGTCCGGCGGCTGGACGTGCAGCAGGCCGACGTCGATCAGTCCGTTGCGCAGCAGGTTCTGCTGCTCGTCGCTGCTGGCCTCGACCAGGGAGAGCGCGACGTGCGGCAGGGAGGCCTCCAGCGCGGCGATGACAGCCAGGAACCACTCGTGCGGCACGCCCGGCGGGAGTCCGAGCCGGACGATCTCCTGCCCGGCCCCGAAGGTGCGCACCACCTCGGGGATCCGCTCGAGCTGGGCGAACACCACCGCGACGTGCTCGTGCAGGCCCCGGCCGGCCGCGGTGAGCACCATCCCGTCGGCCGTCCGCTCGAACAGCCGGTGCCCCAGTTCCCGCTCCAGGTCGGCGATCTGCCGGCTCAGCGAGGGCTGGGTCATGTGCAACATCGCCGCGGCACCGCTCACCGACCCGGCCTCGGCGACACGGGCGAAGTAGGTCAGATGCCGCAGCTCCACGGGGACACCCTATGCCCGGTGAGCATCGAAGGGGTGCGGAACAGGCATTTGCGGTCTACCCCAGCCGGGGACAACATCGACACAGCGCAGTGAGCCGCACCACAGTGCGGGCCGGCGCCGACCCGGAGCGAGGAGCGCGCGAGCGCCCGAGCGCGCCGGCCGCCGAGCGCACCAACCCAGACGAGAGGCGAGACGTGGACTTCGACGTGGTTGTGGTCGGCGGGGGAGCGGCCGGCATCGGCGCCGCCGTCAGTGCAGCCGATGCCGGCGCGACGGTCTGCCTGATCGAGCAGTACGGCTTCCTCGGTGGCGCGGCCACCGCCAGCTCGGTGCTGACGCACTGCGGCTTCTTCGACCAGACCCGCACCCAGGTGGTGGGCGGCGTGGGCCAGCAGGTGCTCGACCGGCTGGAAGCCCGCGACCTCTACCAGACCGAGACCTTCCCGGCGACGGGCAACACCGTCGTCCTGCTGGACCTGGAGACCACCAAGAGCGTCTACGACGACCTGGTCACCGACGCCGGCGTCACGCTGCTGCTGCACAGCCGGGTCATCGCCGCGTCGGTGGCAGGCGGGCGGGTCACCGACGTGACCATCGACCACCGCGGTGGCCGCGAGACGATCACCGGCCGCTCCTTCGTCGACTGCAGTGGCGACGGCGTGCTGCTGGTCGCCGCCGGCGCCGGGGTGCAGGTCTCCGACGTCGCCGCGCGGCAGGCCAGCACCCTGGTGATGCGGGTGGGCGGCGTGGCGGAGGACGCCGACCTCTCCGCGGGCGCGCTGAGCACCGCGGTGCTCGCCTACCGGGAGCGGAGCGGGGCGCAGCTGGCACGGGAGAGCGGCGTCGCCGTCCGGATGCCGCTGTCCCGGGAGGTCATGCTGCTGCTGGCCGACCAGCACCGCGACGTCCTCGACGTCCACGAACTCACCGCCGCCGAGACCGCCGCCCGTCGGCTGAGCTGGCAGTACCTGCACGCCTTCCAGCAGGGCCTGACCGGCTGGCAGGACAGCTACCTGGCTGCCACCGGCCCGCAGATCGGCATCCGCGAGTCCCGCCGGCTGGCCGGTGTGGAGACCGTCGTCGCCGATGACGTGACCTCCGGGCGACGCCGCCCCGAGGACGGCGTCGCCCGGTGCGGATGGCCGATGGAGGACCACGCCACCCCGGGCCTCACCGTCTACGGCGGGATCGAGGACAAGGGCTGGTACGACATCCCCTACGGCGCGCTGTGCTCGGCGACCACCGACAACCTCTGGGCGGGAGGGCGGCTGGTCAGCTCCGACCCGCGGGCCTACTCCTCGCTGCGGGTCATGGGCACCTCGTTCGCCACCGGGCAGGCCTGCGGGGCCGCCGCCGTCGTGCACGCCGACCTGGACCGGCACGACACCGCCGCCGTCCGGGAGCTCCTCACCAAGCAGGGAGCGCTGCTGTGAGCGCCCCGCTGCGGATCGCCGTGACCGGCGCCGCCGGCAGCCTGGCCACCGACGTCCTCCCCGGTCTGCTCGAGCTGGGGCACGAGCTGGTCTGCATCGACCTGCGGCTGCCCGCGGAGCCACTGTCCGGGTGCACCTGGGTGCGCGCCGAGGTCACCGACCGGGACCAGCTCGCCGCGGCGATGGCCGGCTGCGACGCCGTCGTCCACCTCGCCGGCATCCCACTGGAGTACGACTGGGCGGCCCTGCTCACTGCCAACGTCGACGGCACCCAGGCGGTGCTGGAGACCGCCCGCCGGCTCGGCATCGGCAAGGCCGTGCTCGCCAGCTCCATCCACGCGGCGGGCTTCGTGCCGGTGCCACCGGCCGGCGCGATGGTGCCTGACGACGTCCCGGTGCGCCCGAACACCTTCTACGGGGTGACCAAGGCGGCGGTCGAGGCGCTCGGCAGCCTCTATGCCGACCGGTACGGCCTGGACGTGGTCTGCCTGCGGATCGCCTCCCGCACCGACCGGCCCAGGGACTCCCGGATGCTCAGCACCTGGCTCTCGCCGGCCGACGCCGTCCGGCTGCTGGCCGCATCCCTCGCCCCGAGCACCACCGGGTTCCGCATCGTGTGGGGGGTCTCGGCCAACACCCGCGGCTACCTCTCCCCGGCGGGGGGCCGGGCCATCGGCTTCCAGCCCCAGGACGACGCCGAACCGTACGCCGCCGACGTCCTCGCCGCCCCCGGCGCGGACGAGGAGTGGAACCGGAGCTCCATCGGCGGGGTGTTCAGCTCGCCCGCCCCGCCCACGTTCACCCCGCCCAGCGGACCCGTGGACGGCGGCCGATGACGGGCGGCGGAACGGGCCAGGCACCATCACCCCGCCAGACCCGCACAGAGGAGCAGTCATGACCCAGACGACGACGACGTCGGCCGACGTCGGCCGCCCCGCGTTCACCACCCGCGGCGTCTCCAAGGCGTTCGTGGGCCGACACGGCAACGTCCACGCGCTCAGCGACATCAACCTGGAGTTCCGTACCGGCTCCTTCACCTGCATCGTCGGCCCGTCCGGCTGCGGGAAGTCCACGCTGTTGCGGATCCTCGGGGGGCTGGAGACGCCGACCTCCGGTGAGGTGACCGACCACCTCGAGGCCGGCGCGGTGCCCAAGTCGGCCTTCGTCTTCCAGGAGCACGGTGTGTTCCCGTGGCTCAACGTGCTGCAGAACGTGGCCTTCGGCGAGCACATGGCCAACGTCGGCAAGAAGGAGCGCGAGGAGCACGCCCGGCACTGGATCGCCGAGGTCGGCCTCACCGGCTTCGAGCAGGCCTACCCCCACCAGCTCTCCGGCGGCATGCGGCAGCGCATCGCCATCGCCCGGGCCTTCGCCACCGGCTCGCCCTCGCTGCTGATGGACGAGCCGCTCGGGGCGCTGGACGCGCAGACCCGGATGCTCATGCAGGAGCTGCTGGTGCGGCTGTGGGAGGCCGAGCGCAAGACCGTCGTGCTCGTCACCCACGCGATCGAGGAGGCCCTGCTCCTGGGCGACCAGATCGTGATGATGTCGGCCCGCCCCGGGCGGGTGAAGGAGGTCATCGACGTCCCGTTCAGCCGGCCGCGGGACGTCGCCATCGAGGGCACCTCGGAGTTCGCCCAGGCCCGGCAGTCCATCTGGGAGTCGCTCCGCGACGAGGTCCAGCTCTCTGTGAGGTACGCATGACCACCACCACGCCCCGTCCCGTCGGCGCCTCCGCGGTGGCCGACCCGAACGCCGCGGGAGCCGCCGAGCTCGACCGGGCGATGCAGCGTGACTTCCGCCGGGAACGGCGGCTCAAGGCCCGCGACCTGCTGCTGGCGGTGCTCACGCCGATCGCCCTGCTGGTGCTCTGGGAGGTCGCCGCCCGTACCGGCGTCCTGGACGCGCGGCTGTTCACGCCACCGACCCAGATCGCCCAGCGCGGCTGGGAGATGCTGCTCAGCGGTGAGCTGTGGACGCACACCGTCGCCACGGTCGGCCGGCTGGTCACCGGGTTGGTGCTGGGCTCGGTCTTCGGTGTCCTCGCCGGCCTGCTGATGGGCGTCTGGCGCCCGCTGCGCGCCGCCCTCGGCCCGACGTTCACCGCGCTCTACGCGCTGCCCAAGATCGCCATCCTCCCGTTGCTCTTGCTGATCTTCGGGCTCACCGAGACGCCGAAGGTCCTGTCGGTCGCGATTTCGGTGTTCTTCGTCGTCCAGATCAACACCCTCGCCGGCATCGTCCAGATCGACGCGCGGATCATCGAGGCCGCCCGTGCCTACCGGGCCAGCGGCTGGAAGCTGTTCCGCTACGTCTTGCTGCCCGGTGCGCTGCCCAGCATCATGACCGGCCTGCGCGTCTCGGCGGGCATGGCGGTCATCGTCATCACCGCCGTCGAGTTCGTCGCGTCCAACGACGGCCTGGGCTACCTGATCTGGAACTCCTGGCAGCTCTTCCAGCCGGAGAAGATGTTCGTCGGCCTCATCGCCGTCTCCCTCCTCGGTGCGATCGCCACCGGTCTGATCATCCTGCTCGAGAAGGCGCTGCTCCCCTGGAAGCACGCTGGCGGGTCCAAGAGAAAGGCAACGAAGCCATGAGGAACACCAAGCTGCTCGCGCTCACCGCGACCGTCGGGATCGCGCTGACCGCCTGCTCGTCGGGGGAGGCCGACACCGACACCGATGCCGCGGCCGGCGGCGAGGGTGGTGAGCTGCAGACGGTCGACGTCGGGTACGTGCAGCTGCCGATCTTCGCTCCGCTGTACGTCGCCGACGCCAAGGGCTACTTCGCCGACGAGGGCATCGACATCAACCTGCAGACGGTGAAGTCGGGTCAGGACGCCGTGCCGCTGGCGTCGGCCGGCCAGCTCGACGTCGTCGCCGCCGGCTTCTCCGCAGGCATGTTCTCCGCCATCCAGAGCGGGTTGAACGTCAAGGTCGTGGGCTCCATGGGCGTCTCGGACGGCAGCGCGGAGTCGCCCACCGACCTCGTCGCCGCCACCTCGCTCGTCGAGTCCGGCGAGGTCACCGACGCCGGCGACCTGGCCGGCCGGGAGATCGGCGCGGCCGGCGGTGCGGGCGGCACCGGTGCCTACCTGCTGGCCCTCGCGCTGGAGGAGGAGGGGCTGTCGCTCGGGGACGTCAACCTGGTCAACCTCGGCAACCCGGACATGCCGACCGCCGTGGCCAACGGCAGCATCGCTGCCGGGTTGATCAGTGCCCCGTTCTCCACGATGGCCATCGAGGACGGCACCGGTACGTCGCTGTGGGTGCCGCCGTCGGGCACCTCGGGCACCGGCGTGATCTACGGCGAGGAGTTCGCCGACTCCGACCTGGCCCAGCCGTTCTTCGACGCACTCGCCCGCGCCGCCAAGGACCTCCAGGGCGAGGACCGGTACTCCGAGGAGAACCTCGGGATCATCGGGGAGGCGACCGGGCAGACCGCCGAGGAGGTCGCTGCCGTGCCGCTCTACACCTGGCTGCCCGACCTGGCCCCGCTGCCCGACCAGCTCACCGCCATGGAGCGGATCTGGATGGAGGGTGGCGCACTGGAGTACGAGGAGGCGCTGCCGGAGAGCGACTACATCGACGCCTCGTTCGCCGAGGCCGCCGAGTAGCAGCGGCCGGCCGGAGGAGCGCCGGCCGACCGCGACGTACGCCCCGCCCGGGGTCGACCCGGGCGGGGCGTACGTCTGTCTGCGGGTCGGTCAGGCGGCCGCGTCGCGCTCCAGTGCCCGCACCGCCAGCTCGGCGTGCAGCAGGGCGCCGTCGGAGAGCACCTCGTCGCTGAACTGCGCCCGCGGGCTGTGGTTGTTCGGGACGGCGGCGTGGTCCTCGCCCACGGCGGCGCCCAGGAACAGGTAGCAGCCGGGCACCTCCGCCAGCACCCGGGAGAAGTCCTCGGACCCCGACTGCGGGAACAGCTTCGGCGCGTACCGCTCATCACCGAAGACCTCCCGCGCGACCCCGGCCGCGAACGCCGTGTGCGCCGGGTCGTTGACGGTCACCGGGTACTCCTCCAGGTACAGCGCCTCGGCCTCCAGCCCGTAGCCGGCCGCGACCGACTCGCACAGCCGCACCGAGGCGATCCGCATCCGTTCCCGGGCCTCGGCCGAGAAGGTGCGCACGGTCGCCTGGAAGGTCGCCTCGTCGGGGATGATGTTGCGCTTCGTGCCGGCGGAGAACAGCCCGACGGTGAGCACCACCGGGTCGAAGACGTCGAACTGGCGGGTGACCATCGTCTGCAGGTCGCCGATCAGCTGCGCCGCCACCGAGATCGGGTCGCGCGCCAGGTGCGGGGCCGAGCCGTGCCCGCCGCTGCCGCGCACGGTCACCCGCAGCTCGTCGCTGGCCGCCATGAGCGTGCCCGGGCGGGTGGTGAACTCCCCGCGGGGGCTCATCGCCGACATCACGTGCATCCCGTAGGCGGAGGTGACCCGGGAGCCGGCGGCGTCCAGCACGCCCTCGCGGAGCATGTACCCGGCGCCGTCCCAGCCCTCCTCGCCCGGCTGGAACATCAGGACGACGTCGCCGGCGAGGGACTCCCGGTGCGCGCTCAGCAGCCGTGCGGCGCCGACCAGCATCGCGGTGTGCAGGTCGTGGCCGCAGGCGTGCATCGTGCCGTCGACCTCGCTGGTGAACTCCACCCCGGTCTGCTCCTGCACGGGGAGGGCGTCCATGTCACCGCGCAGCAGCACCGCCGGGCCGGGACGGCCGCCGCGCAGCACCGCCGTCACCGAGGTGAGCTCGGTGCCCGTGCTGATCTCCAGGCCCAGGCCGTCGAGGGCGGTGAGCACGGTCTCCTGGGTCCAGGGCAGCTGCAGCCCCACCTCGGGCCGTCGGTGCAGCGCGTGCCGCAACTGGACCAGTTCGTCCTGCATCGCTCGGGCGTCCTCGCGCAGCGCGCCTGACCGGATCACGTGCCCTCCTCGGATCGGTGGGCGGGACGTTAGGAGTTCGGCACGTTCTCCGACAGGATTTGCAGTCATCCGTCACGAGAGGGGCCCGAAGTGACCCGATCGGTTGTGCTGGACGAGGACGACCTGGCTCTCGTCGAGGCGTTGCAGCGCGACCCGCGGGCCCCGTGGACCGAGGTCGCGGCGATGGTCGGCACCAACGCGGTCACCGCGTCCCGGCGGTGGGACCGGCTGCGCGCAGCCGGCGCCGCCTGGGTCACCGGCACGCCCGGCCCGGGGTCGCACCACGCCCAGGTGCTGGCCTACGTCGACGTGACCTGCCTGCCGAGTGAGAAGACCCGGGTCGCCAGTGAGCTCGCCGGTGACGCACACGCCCTCTCGGTGGACATCACCGCCGGCGGCCGGGACCTGATGCTCACCGTGGCCGCCGTCGACCTGCCCACCCTCGGGCGCTACCTGCTGGAACGGCTGGACCGGGTGCCCGGGGTCACCGGCACCCGGGCGCGGATCGCCACCCGGCTCTACGCCGAGGGCAGCACCTGGCGCCTCGGCGTGCTGCCGTCGAACGGCGGCAGCGGCGGACCACCGCACCTGACCCGCCCGACCGTGCTCGACGACGTCGACCGGGAGCTGATGTCGGCGCTGGGGGAGGACGGCCGGGCGTCCTACGCCGCGCTCGCCGCGGCGACCAAGATCAGCCAGCCGACCGCGCGCCGCCGGGTCGACCGGCTGATCAGCTCCGGCGCGGTGCTGCTGCGCACCGAGGTGGCCGCGCCGCTGGCCGGGCTGCCGGTGATGGTCGTGCTGTCGGCCGACGCCCCGGCCGGGCGGCTGGACGACGCTGCGGCCCGGCTGGGCCGGCTGCGCCAGGTGCGGCTGTCGACGACGCTGGCCGGCACGCCGAGCCTGCTCGTGGTGGCCTGGCTGGCCTCGCTGGAGGAGGTGCACCGCTTCGAGCAGGAGCTCTCCCACGTGGTGCCCGACGTCGTCGTGGTCGACCGGCTGGTGGTGCTGCGCGCGGTCAAGCGGATGGGCCACCTGCTCGACGTCGAGGGGCGCGCCACCGGCACGGTGCGGATGGACGTCTGGTCCGATCCGGTGCCCGGCGAGCAGTAGGCTCCCTCCTTCGACACACAGAGTGTGAGGCCGGTCACACGGAACGCATGGACTCACCGTCGTGACACGACCGTCACCCAAATGCGGTCGCAGTGATCTAGCTTTCAGCCACTGATCGGTCGAGGAGGAGCTGTTTGTGAGCAGTCCTGTTCTCTCCGTCCGGGGCCTGACGACGGAATTCGTCACCCCCGCCGGCGTCGTGAAGGCCGTCAACGACGTCAGCTGGGACCTGTTCCCCGGCGAGACCCTCGGCGTCGTCGGCGAGTCCGGCTCCGGCAAGAGCGTCACCGCGATGTCGATCCTCGGCCTGATCCAGAGCCCTCCGGGGCGGATCACCGGCGGCGAGATCCTCTTCGAGGGTCGCGACCTGCTGACCATGCCGACCAAGGAGCTGCGGCGGCTGCGCGGCAGCGAGATCGGGATGATCTTCCAGGACCCGATGACCAGCCTGAACCCGGTGCTGACCGTCGGGGCCCAGATCTCCGAGGCGCTTCGGCTGCACGACCGGAAGATGAGCAAGGACGCCGCCCGCACCCGGGCGGTCGAGCTGCTGACGATGGTCGGCGTCCCCAACCCCGAGGGCCGCTTCGACCAGTACCCGCACGAGCACTCCGGCGGGATGCGGCAGCGGGCGATGATCGCCATGGCGATCGCCAACGACCCGAAGGTGCTCATCGCCGACGAGCCCACCACCGCCCTGGACGTGACGATCCAGGCCCAGGTGCTCGACGTGCTGAAGACGGCGAAGGAACGCACCAACGCCGCCACCATCCTCATCACCCACGACCTGGGCCTGATCGCCGAGCACGCCGACCGGGTCGTGGTCATGTACGGCGGCAAGGTGGTCGAGGTCGCCGACGTCTTCTCGATCTTCGCCGCCCCGCGACACCCCTACACGCTCGGCCTGATGAGCAGCCTGCCCCGGCTGGACGTCGACCTGGCCCGGCTGGACCCCATCCCGGGGGCCCCGCCGAACCTGATCGACCTCCCTCCCGGTTGCTCCTTCCACCCGCGCTGCCGGGTGTCCAAGGGCCGTGAGCTGTGCCGCACCGAGGTGCCGCCGCTCTACGACACCGGCAACGGCGCGCGCGCCGCCTGCCACTTCTCCGAGGAGGTCCCTGCCGAGATGGCCGTCGTGTCCCGTGAGATGGGTGCCCGGCTGGGGAGCAGCGGCGCATGAGCTCCGTGGCCATGCCGCCGAGAGGCGCTGCCCAGGAGCCGACCGGCGCCTCCCAGGACCTGCACACCCGCGCCGCGCACGGCACCGAGATCCTCCGGGTCACCGACCTCAAGACCCACTTCCCGATCCGCGGCGGGGTCACCCGGCGGCAGGTCGGCACGGTCTACGCCGTCGACGGGGTCAGCTTCACGCTGACCGCGGGGGAGACCCTCGGCCTGGTCGGGGAGTCCGGCTGCGGGAAGACCACCACCGGCCGCACCCTGGTCAAGCTGCTGGAGCCGACGTCGGGCTCGGTGCACTTCAAGGGCGTGGACATCACCGGCTTCGGCCGGGCCCAGATGAAGGCCGTCCGCCGGGAGATGCAGTTCGTCTTCCAGGACCCCTACACCTCGCTGAACCCGCGGATGACGGTGCGCGGCATCGTCGCCGAGCCGCTCCAGATCCACGGCCTGGCCACCGGCAGCGAACTGCGCGCCCGGGTCGACGAGCTGCTGGAGTCGGTGGGGCTCAGCGCCGAGCAGGCCAGCCGGTACCCGCACGAGTTCTCCGGTGGGCAGCGGCAGCGGATCGGCATCGCCCGGGCGCTGGCGCTGGACCCCCAGGTCCTGGTGCTCGACGAGCCGGTCTCGGCCCTCGACGTCTCGATCCAGGCCCAGGTGGTCAACCTGCTCCAAGAATTGCAGGACCGGCTCGGCCTCGCCTACGTCTTCATCGCCCACGACCTGTCGGTGGTGCGGCACATCTCCACCCGGGTCGCGGTGATGTACCTGGGCAAGGTCGTCGAGATCGGCGACCGGGCCGACATCTACGCCCGCCCCACGCACCCCTACACGCAGGCGCTGCTGTCGGCGGTGCCGATCCCGGACCCGACCAAGCGCGGCAGCCGGGAACGGATGATCCTCACCGGC
>NZ_JAAKGN010000085.1:0-19810 GCF_011039295.1 Modestobacter sp. KNN46-3
ACCCGATGCCCTGGGGGCCGAGGTCACCGGAGAGCCCCCGCAGGACACCCCGAGTGGCGCACCGCGGTGAGCGGGGCGTCGGCGGGCGCCTCCTCGTGGCCGGGTCCATGGTCCCGCGCCTCGACCGCCGGCCCGCCCGGCGCCGGGGGTACGGCGTCGGTGCGCTCGTCGTCCCGGCGCAGCTCACTGGTCTCCGGCCCCGCGACCGGTCGGGGGCGACCCCGGGACGGGCCGACCGCAGGTCGCGGCGGGACCGGCGGCTGGTCGATCCGGACCAGCGGCCCGGTGTCGGGATCCCGCCGTGGTGCGGGGTGCTCCTCCGTGCCGCCCGGCCCGTCGGCGATCCCGGCCCGGGTGCGGGCAGGCGGACGGCCCGAGCCGAGGGGCTCGGGGCGGTGCGGGTCGCGGGTCACGGCAGCGTCGGGAGGTCGGCTCAGACGTCCAGGAGCTCGGTCTCCTTGTTCTTCATCGCCTCGTCGATGCTGGCGACGTGCGCCGCCGTGAGGTCGTCGAGCTCCTTCTCCGCGCGACGCACGTCGTCCTCGCCGGCCTCGCCGTCCTTGTTGATCCGGTCCAGCTCCTCCTTGGCGCGGCGACGCACGTTCCGGATCGAGACCTTGGCGTCCTCGCCCTTCGACCGGGCCATCTTCACCAGGTCGCGGCGGCGCTCCTCGGTCAACTGGGGGAAGACCACCCGGATCAGTGACCCGTCGTTGGTGGGGTTCACGCCCAGGTCGGAGTTGCGGATCGACTTCTCGATCGCCTGCAGCTGGGTGGCGTCGTAGGGCTTGATGACCGCCATCCGCGCCTCGGGCACGGTGATCGAGGCCATCTGCGGGACCGGGGTCATCGCGCCGTAGTAGTCGACGAAGATCTTGTTGAACATGGACGGCGCGGCGCGGCCGGTGCGAACGGAACCGAGGTCCTCGCGAGCGACCGACAGGGCCTTGTCCATCCGCTCCTCGGCGTCGAGCAGGGTGTCGTCGATCACGGGTCTTCTCCTCCTGCGGCAGCTGCCGGGGTCTGTGCGGTCTGCGGGTGGGGCGGTGCCCGGCGTGCGCCGCCCCGATCGACGTCCGGCCCGGTCAGGGCTGGGCGCTGATCAACGTGCCGATCCTCTCACCTGCCACTGCGCGGGCGATGTTGCCGTCGCGCAGCAGGTTGAACACGACGATCGGCATCTGGTTGTCCATGCAGAGGCTGATGGCCGTGGCATCGGCGACCTTGAGCTGCTTGGCCAGCACCGTGCCGTAGTCCAGGTCCGAGTACATCGTGGCCGCGGCGTTGGTGCGCGGGTCGTCGTCGTAGACGCCGTCGACGCCGTTCTTGGCCATCAGCAGCACCTGGCACTCGATCTCCAGGGCCCGCTGCGCGGCGACCGTGTCGGTCGAGAAGTACGGCATCCCGGCGCCGGCTCCGAAGATGACCAGCCGCCCCTTCTCCATGTGCCGCATCGCCTTGCGCGGGATGTAGGGCTCGGCGACCTGCCCCATGGTGATGGCCGTCTGCACCCGGGTCTCGAGCCCGGCCTTCTCGCAGAAGTCCTGCAGGGCCAGGCAGTTCATCACCGTGCCGAGCATGCCCATGTAGTCGGCGTGACCGCGGTCCATGCCGGCCTGGGAGAGCTCCGCACCGCGGAAGAAGTTGCCGCCACCGACGACGACCGCCACCTGGGTGCCGGACCCGACCACGGCGGCCAGCTGCTCGGCGATGGTGCGGATGATCACCGGGTCGACCCCGACCTTGCCGCCACCGAAGGCCTCACCGGAGAGCTTGAGCAGGACCCGGCTGTAGCCGGACCCGTCCAGCGGGGCGAAGGCGGTGGGCGCGGACTTCAGAGCGGTCACGGGCGTTCCTCGGTTCGGTGTCGGATGGATCGATCCTGCCGCATCCGGCGGGCGTGCGCGGGCGTCCCGGCGGGTCCGGACAGGCCACCGGCCCCGTCCTGGTGGGAACGGGGCCGGTGGGTCTCCGTGGGCTGAGTGGTCTCAGGCCTCGGAGGTACAGCTCAGGCCTGGCCGACCTCGAAGCGGGCGAACCGGTCGACGGTCAGGCCGGCGTCGGCGATGACCTGCTTGACGGTGCGCTTGGGCTCGGTGATCGAGGGCTGCTCGAGCAGGACGAAGTCCTTGAAGTAGGCGTTGACCCGCCCCTCGACGATCTTGGTGATCGCCTGCTCGGGCTTGCCCTCCTCCTTCGCGGTCTGCTCGGCGACCCGGCGCTCGGTCTCCACGGCGTCGGCGGGGACCTCCTCGCGGGTCAGGTAGCGGGGACGTGCGGCGGCGATGTGCATCGCCAGCGAACGCGCCGCGTCCTCGTCGCCACCGGAGTACTGCACGGCGACACCGATGGCCGGGGGCAGGTCGGTGGCCCGCTTGTGCAGGTAGACCGCCGTGGTGCCCTCGAAGACGGCGAATCGGGAGAGCACCAGCTTCTCGCCGATGCGGGCCGACTCCGACTCGATGAGCTGGGCGACCGACTGGCCGTCGACCTGGGTGGCCATCAGCGCGTCGACGTCGGCCGGCTTCTCGGCCAGGACGACGTCGAGCAGGCGCTCGGCGAGCTTGACGAAGTCGGCGTTCTTGGCGACGAAGTCGGTCTCGCAGTCGAGCTCGAGCAGTGCCCCGTCGCGGCTGACGACCACGCCGTTGGTGGTCGAGCGCTCCAGGCGCTTGCCCACGTCCTTGGCGCCCTTGACCCGCAGGAACTCGATGGCCTTGTCGTAGTCGCCATCGGCCTCGGTCAGGGCCTTCTTGGAGTCCATCATGCCGGCGCCGGTGGCGTCACGGAGACGCTTCACGTCGGCTGCGGTGAAAGCAGGCATGTCACTTCCTCTGATCGGTGGTGGTGCGGGGCGCGGACCCCGCGAGGTGAGGTGCCGGCCTGGGGCCGGGCAGACGGCGGCGCCGCCCTCCCCCGCACGAGGCGGGGAGGAGCGGCGCCGACCGGTCAGCCGTTCTGCGCGCCCTGCGTGCCCGTGGACTGGTCACCGGTCGCGGGGACGCCCTCGACCGGGGCGACCTCGTCGGCCGTGACGGCCGGCGGCGCAGCCGGGGTCTCGGGCAGCTCGGTGGCGGCAGCCGGAGCGGCGTCGGCCGGGGCGGCCTCGGCTACAGCCGGGACGGCGGGGTCGGCCGGCGCGGCGGCGTCAGCGGCACCACCGGTGAGCAGCTCGCGCTCCCAGTCGGCCAGCGGCTCGGCGGCGGCCGGGGCCTCGGCGCCGTCCTCGCCGCGACCGGCGTTGGCCTGCGCGGCCGAGCGGGCCATCAGGCCCTCGGCGACCGCGTCGGCGATCACGCGGGTCAGCAGCGCGGTGCTGCGGATGGCGTCGTCGTTGCCCGGGATCTTGTAGTCGACCTCGTCGGGGTCGCAGTTGGTGTCGAGGATCGCGACGACCGGGATGTTCAGCTTGCGAGCCTCGCCGACGGCGATGTGCTCCTTCTTGGTGTCCACGATCCAGACGGCGCTGGGCACCTTCTTCATGTCGCGGATGCCGCCGAGGGAGCGCTCGAGCTTGGCCTTCTCGCGGGAGAGGACCAGCTGCTCCTTCTTGGAGAGGCTGACCAGCGCGCCGGTCTGCTCAAGGTCCTCGAGCTCCTTGAGGCGCTCCAGCCGCTTGTAGACGGTCTGGAAGTTGGTGAGCATGCCGCCCAGCCACCGCTGGTTCACGTAGGGCATGCCGACGCGGGTCGCCTGCTCGGCGATGACCTCCTGCGCCTGGCGCTTGGTCCCGATGAACATGATCGAACCGCCGTGGGCGACGGTCTGCTTCACGAACTCGTAGGCCTGGTCGATGTAACCCAGCGTCTGCTGGATGTCGATGATGTAGATGCCGTTGCGCTCGGTGAAGATGAACCGCTTCATCTTCGGGTTCCAACGACGGGTCTGGTGCCCGAAGTGGACCCCGCTGTCGAGCAGGTTCTTCATGCTGACGACTGCCACGTGGCGCCGCCTTCCTTCTCGTGCGCGGGCGGCCGTGGGCCGACGCCGCGCTGCTCGGTTGTCGCGGACGCACCGGGAGGTGCACCGCCCTGGTGTCCGGCTGCGCCACCGAAACCCGCCGGAGTGGCGGGACCGAGGTGACGACTGCCCCGCTGCAGCAGCGGGAAGAGGACACGCGAAGTCGACCCGCCGGTGGCGGACCGCATCGACGAGCATACGCCCTGGGCGACTGCGCTCCGACCGGGTCGTCCCCAGGGCCTCCGGGCGTCCACGACCTCGCGCCGGCGCCTCCTCTCGGCGGCGTCCGGCGGCAGCCTCTGGCGAGTGTCCCCACGCCGCACTCCTCTGGCCGCACTGGTCGTCGCCGTCCTGCTGACCGGCCTGCCGGCGGCATCGGCCGCCCCCACCGCCGCGCCGGACGCATACACCCCCGCACCGGCACCAGCCGCCGGGCTCTGGGGCTGGCCCCTGCCGGGCGCACCGACGGTCGGTCGGCCCTTCGACGCCCCGGCGACGCCGTACGCGGCCGGGCACCGCGGGGTGGACCTGACGGGCGCGGTGGACGGACAGGTGCTCTCCGCCGGCGACGGGGTGGTCGCCTTCGCCGGGATGGTCGCCGGCCGGCCGGTGGTCAGCGTCGACCACGCCGGCGGGCTGCGGACGACGTACGAGCCGGTGACCGCGGGGGTGGCCGCCGGTCAGTCCGTGGCCCGGGGCTCCCCGCTGGGTGTGCTGGCGGCCGGGCACGCCGGCTGCCCGGTGGACGCCTGCCTGCACTGGGGCCTGCGCCGCGGAGAGACGTACCTGGACCCGCTGTCACTGCTGCGTCCGCCGCGGGTGCGACTGCTCCCGTGGCACTGAGCCCACCGGACGGCGGTGACGGCGCTACCGTCCGGGCGTGCGTTGGCGACGGAAGAAGGCCCCGGAAGAGCAGGCCACCGAGCAGCAGGCCCCCGGCCAGCAGGCCCCCGACCAGGACCCCGGCCAGGTGCTGGAGGGCCTGCGGCAGGTGGTCGACCGGTTCGGCTGGGCGGTGCTGCACGGCGGCGGAGGCGGCGCGGGTGACCCGCGGTGGTCGCACACCGTGGGGCTGACCGCGCTCGGGCACCCCGAGGTGATCGTCGTGGGGCTGCCGTTCCCGGCCGGGGAGAAGTACCTCAACCTCGTGGGTGAGGCGGTGCGCGGCGGTGCCCGCTTCGGCCCCGGCGCGGCCACGACCGGGCTGACCGACGCCGACTCACCGGTGGTCTTCCTGGCGGTCGAGGACACCGCACGGCTCGCGGTCGCCGAGCAGTTCTACGGCTCGATCGAGGTGCTCCAGCTCGTGTGGCCGGACTCGACCGGCCGGCTGCCCTGGCAGGAGGGCCACCGGAACCCGCCGGAGGCCCAGCCGCTGCTGGGGCCCCTGCCGGGTGACGAGTCGGCCGGCAGCTGAGCCCAGCTGTCCGCTGCCCCGACCGGGATCCCAGCCCCTCGATCAACACCTGCTCGAGGAGGTCGGGGTCGACACGACGACGCCCAGGGCTGCCGTCATGCCGGTCGGGGCGGACGTCAGCAGCGGCCGACGGTCGCCCGGGTCAGGCGATGTCGGCGAGCTTGGTGCGCAGGTGCAGGACGGCCTTGGTGTGCAGCTGGCAGATCCGGCTCTCGGTCACCCCGAGGACCCGGCCGATGTCGGCCAGGGTCAGCCCCTCGAAGTAGTAGAGGCTGACGACGACCTTCTCCCGCTCGGGGAGCTGCTCGACGGCGCGGGCCAGCAACTGCCGGGCCTCGCCGTGCTCGGCCATCGCCTGCGGGTCCAGCGCGCTGGTGTCCTTGAGCGTGTCCCCGAGGCGGGGAGCGGAGCCGTCGTCGTCCACGAGCAGCTCGTCGAGGGCCACCACGTTGACCAGGGACAGCTGGCCGAGGAACTTGCGGATCTCCTCGACGTCCATGTCCATCTCGTCGGCGACCTCTTCGTCGGTCGGGCTGCGCTGGAGCTTCGACTCCAGAGCCGCGACCGTCCGCTCGTACTGCCGGGCCTTCATCCGCACCGAGCGCGGGATCCAGTCGGTGGACCGGAGCTCGTCGATGATCGCGCCGCGGATGCGGGCCATCGCGTAGCTCTCGAACTTGATCTCCCGTTCGGGCTCGAATCGGGTGATCGCGTCGATCAGCCCGAACGTCCCGTAGGACACCAGGTCCGCCTGCTCCACGTGCGCCGGCAGGCCGCTGCCCACCCGGCCGGCGACGTACTTGACCAGCGGCGCGTAGTGCAGGATCAGCCGGTCGCGCAGCCCGGTGTCCCGGTTCTCGACGTAGCGCGACCAGAGCTCGATCACGTGGGCGTCGGGGTCCCCACTCGCACCGACCTGCCGGACCGTCGCCTCAGACACCTGCACTCCCCCGCTCGAACTCTGCTGTCCTGTGCACCGACGCCGTCCTCATGCCCGCGGATGAGCGCGAGCGTGGACCGCCCGGAGCCGCTCGACGGTCACGTGCGTGTAGACCTGCGTCGTCGCGAGGCTAGCGTGACCCAGCAGTTCCTGAACGCTGCGCAGGTCGGCGCCGCCCTCCAGCACGTGGGTGGCGGCGGAGTGCCGCAGCCCGTGCGGGCCGACGTCCGGGGTCCCCGGCGCGGCAGCGACCGCCGCGTGCACGACCCGGCGGGCCTCCCGCGGGTCCAGCCGGCCGCCGCGCACGCCGAGGAGGAGCGCCGGTCCGCTGCTCCCCGTCGCGAGCACCGGACGGCCCCGACCCAGCCACGCCTCCAGGGCGTCGGCCGCCGGTGCGCCGAACGGCACGCTGCGCTCCTTGCGGCCCTTGCCCAGCACCCGCAGCAGCCGGCGCCCGCGGTCGACGTCGTCGACGTCCAGCCCGACGAGCTCCCCGACCCGGACCCCGCTGGCGTAGAGCAGCTCGACGACCAGCACGTTGCGGAGCCGCAGCGCCGTGTCGGCCGGGGTCTCCTCCCCGACCGGCGGGCGCCCCGCCTCTTCGAGCACCGCACGGGCCTGGTCGGCGCCGAGCACCCCGGGCAGCGTGCGGTGCGCGCGTGGGCTGGCCAGCCGCAGCCCGACGTCCTCGGCCACCTGACCGCTGCGGCGCAGGTGGGCGGTGAACGAGCGTGACGACGCGGCCCGCCGGGCGGTGGTGGACCGGCTGTCCCCCCGCGTCCGTCCCTGGGCCAGCCAGCTGCGCAGGGTGGCGAGGTCCAGGTCGGCGGCCGTCCGGCCGCTGCGCCGGACCAGGTGGTCCAGCAGCGAGACGACGTCTCCGACGTAGGCCCGGACGGTGTGCTCGGACAGGTCCCGCTGGAGCCGCAGATGCTCCTCCCAGCCCGCCAGCGACTCGGCGAGCGCAGGCGGGAGCGCGGCGCGCAGCTCTGCGGTCCCGGTGGCCATGGGCGCAGCGTCCGTCGGCGAGGCGGGCCGGTCAACCGGGCGCGCCGCAGACCGGGCAGCGCGGTCGTCCACCCGGCAGGGGTCACCGAGCCGGCTCGCGCTCCCTGGGCGGCCGGCGGACCCGCCAGCCGGTGCCGGTCCACTCGACGAGGTCGGCGAGCTCGAGGGCCGGCAGCACCCGCAGCACGTCGACCACCGAGCACCCGGCGACCGCGGCCAGCCGCTCCGGCGGCACACCGATCCGGACCGGGCAGGCGTCCAGCACCCGCCGGGCGACGTCGGACAGCGAGTCACCAGGCACGGTCACCCGCTCCACCGGCGGCGCGAGGTCCTCCCCCAGCCTGCCGACCGCCTCCAGCACCTCGGCCGCCGACGTCACCAGCGCCACGGCGTGCCCCTGGTCCCGGAGCAGCTGGTGACACCCCACCGACATGGCACTGGTGACCGGACCGGGGACGGCCATCACCGCCTTGCCGAGCTCGCGCGCCCGATTGGCGGTGGCCTGCGCGCCGGAGCGGGCGGCCGCCTCGACCACCACCGTGCCCCGCGTCAGTGCCGCGATCAACCGGTTGCGCACCAGGAAGCGGTGCCGCAGCGGCGCGCACCCGGGCGGCCACTCGCTGACCAGCAGCCCCTCGTCCAGCACCCGGGCGAACAACGCCGAGTGCGCTCCGGGGTAGACGCGGTCGACCCCGCACGCCAGGACGGCGACGGTCGGCGCCCCGGCGGCCAGCGCACCCCGGTGCGCTGCGGCGTCGATCCCGAAGGCGCCCCCCGAGACGGTCGTCCAGCCGCGCTCCCCCAGCCCGTGCGCCAGCTCACCGGCCACGTGCTCGCCGTAGGCCGTGGAGGCCCGCGACCCCACCAGCGCGACGGACCGGTCGACCAACCCGGTCAGCGGCGCCGCCCCGCGCACCCACAACGCCAGCGGCGGCACCAGCGTGAGCGTGCGGTTCGGCCGCAGACCGTCCACCGCCCCCCGCCCGTCCTCGGTGGCGAGGGCCAGGGAGTGCAGCGGCAGCGCCGGCCACTCCGGGTCCTCGGGCGTCACGAGCCGGCCCCCACACCGTTCCACCCGCCGCAGGTCCTCGACGCTGGCGTCCTCTCCCGCCCGGGCACCGGCCACCGCCTGCACCTCGGCCGGGGCAGTGCCCGCCCGCAGCGCAGCGGCAGCCGCCACCGGGCCGGCGTCCTCCACGAACCGCCACACCGTGACCGACCCCGGCTCCAGCGCACGGGACAACCACGCGCGCGCCCGCCGGACCTCGGGGTCGACACCCTCGCTCATGCCGCTGCCCGCTGCAGCCGCATGCCCAGCGCCTCGTCCACCTGGTCGGCGCCGGGCACGGCCAGGCCCTCGAGATCGGCCAACGTCCACGCGACGCGCACCACCCGGTCGAAGCCGCGCACCGACAGCGACCCGCGCTCCAGGGCCCGCTCCGCCAGTGCGAGGGCCGCGCGCGGCACCGGCCAGCGCTCCCGGAGCAGCCGCCCCGGCACCTGGCTGTTGAGCGCCAGGCCGCTGCCGGCCAGCCGTTCGGACGCCACCGCACGTGCGGCCCGCACCCGGGCCGCGACGACCGCAGTCGACTCCGGGGTGCCCAGACCGTCCAGCCAGGCGGCCCGGGTCACCGGCGGCAGAGTGACCCGTAGGTCGATCCGGTCCAGCAGCGGCCCGGACAGCCGCGACTGGTAGCGCCTGCGTTCCAGGGCGCTGCAGGTGCAGGCGGTGTCACCGGCCGCACTGGCGCAGGGGCAGGGGTTGGCGGCCAGCACGAGCTGCGCCCGGCACGGGAAGGTCGCCGACCCGTTGGCCCGGTGGATCGTGACGGCTCCGCGTTCGAGCGGCTGGCGCAGCGTGTCCAGCACGGCTCGGGGGAACTCCGGCGCCTCGTCCAGGAACAGCACCCCTCGATGGGCACGGCACAGCGCTCCGGGGCGGATCTGGCCCGAGCCGCCGCCGACCAGGGCGGCCATCGTCGCCGAGTGGTGCGGCGCCTCGAACGTCGGCCGGGTCACCAGCGGTGCACCGGGCGGGAGGGTGCCGGCGATGGAGGCGATGGCGGTCACCTCCAGGGCGGCCTGCTCGTCCAGCGGTGGCAGGAGCCCGGGCAGCCGTTCGGCGAGCATGGTCTTGCCGGCACCCGGCGGCCCGCTCAGGAACAGGTGGTGGCCACCGGCGGCGGCCACCTCGACCGCCCGGCGTCCCGCGGCCTGCCCCACCACGTCGGCCAGGTCGGGCCCCGGTGGCGCCGGGGCGGCCGCGGCCCGGACGTGCGGGGAGAGCACGGCCTTCCCGGCGAGGTGGGCCACCACCTGACGGAGGCTCCCGGCCGCCAGCACGGCGATGCCCTCGACGAGCCCGGCCTCCTCGGCGTTCTCCTCGGGCACCACCACCTCGCGGTGGCCGGCGCGCGCAGCAGCCAGCACGGCCGGCAGCACCCCACGGACGGCCCGCAGCGACCCGTCGAGCCCGAGCTCCCCGAGCAGCACCAGCTCCCGGACGGCGGCCGCGGGCACCACCCGGGCGCTGGCGAGCACGGCGACGGCCAGGGCGAGGTCGAACCCACTGCCCTGCTTCGGCATGGCCGCCGGCGACAGCCCGATGGTCACCCGGCGCAGCGGGAACTCGTGCCCGCTGTTGAGCAGCGCGGCCCGCACCCGGTCCACCGACTGGCGCACGACGGCGTCGGGCAGCCCGACCAGCGCCACGGTCGGCACCCCGGGCGCCAGGTCGACCTCCACCTCGACCATCGCCCCCTGGACGCCGGCCAACCCCACCGACCAGGTCTGCGCGAGCGCCATCAGAACGCGTTCCGCAGGTGCGTCACCCGGGCCGGCCCGGACGACGGCACGTGCACCCCGACGACGTCGAAGCGCAGGTCCCGGGCGTGCTGGTCGTGCGCCGCCAGCCAGGCACGGGCCAGCGACCGCAGCCGGCGGCGCTTGCTCGCGGTCACCGCCTCGGCCGGGTGCCCGAAGCCGGTGCCGGTGCGCGTCTTCACCTCGCAGAAGACCAGCGCCTCACCGTCCCGGGCGACGACGTCGAGCTCACCGTCGCGGCAGCGCCAGTTGCGGTCGAGGACCTGGAGGCCGGCGTCGGTCAGCGCCCGGACGGCGACCCGTTCGCCGTAGGCACCGAGGGCGGCGCGGTGGCCGGGCGGGGACTTCTGCGGATTCGGCACCCGTCGACCGTCGCCGCCGGGAGGCCGGCGGGGCCAGTGCCCCGGCCGGGTTGTGGACGGACGGCCGCACTGTGGACGGCGACCGGCGGACCCGCCTCAGCACCGGCCAGGGTGACCGGCGACCGGGATCAGGGCAGACGCGGGTTGTCCGGCAGCTCCAGGTCGGGCTTGTCCAGCTCCTCCACGTTGACGTCCTTGAACGTCACCACCCGGACGTTCTTCACGAACCGGGCCGGGCGGTACATGTCCCACACCCAGGCGTCGGAGAGGGTCAGCTCGAAGAACACCTCTCCCCCGGCGTCACGGACCTGGAGGTCGACGCTGTTGGCCAGGTAGAAGCGCCGCTCGGTCTCCACGACGTAGGAGAACTGCCGGACGATGTCCTTGTACTCGCGATAGAGCTGCAGCTCCATCTCGGTCTCGTACTTCTCGAGGTCCTCGGTGCTCATCGCGCGTGCTCCATCGGTGCCGGGGACGTCAGTGCCGCAGCCGGGGCTCCGGGCGGCACCGGTCCATCATCGTGCATGGGCGCTGCTCCCGGCAGGGGTGGCGTCCGCGCGGCGTGTGCGGCCCGGGCCCGCGCGACGTTGACGAAGCGCATCCGGTGATCCGGGCACGGCCCGTGCTCGTCGAGGGCGGCGCTGTGCGCGTCGGTGATGTACCCCTTGTGCTCGGCGAACCCGTACTGCGGGAAGCGCGCGTCCAGCTCCAGCATCGTCCGGTCCCGGCTGACCTTGGCCAGCACCGAGGCGGCCGCCACACAGGCCGCCACCCGGTCGCCCTTCCACACCGCGAGCGAGGGCTGGGACAGGCCGCTGACCGGGAAGCCGTCGCTGAGCACGTAGTCGGGGCACGGGTCGAGCACCCGGACGGCGCGACGCAGCGCCTCGATGTTGGTCACGTGCATGCCGCGCGCGTCGAGCTCGCCGACCGGGATCGCGACCACCGACCAGCAGACCGCCCGGTCGACGACCTCGGCGTAGACCTCGTCCCGGGTGGCGGCGGTGAGCAACTTGGAGTCGGCCAGACCGGGCACCCGCCCGCGGCGTCCGGCGGGGAGCACGCACGCGGCGGCCACGAGCGGGCCGGCGCAGGCGCCCCGCCCGGCCTCGTCCGCCCCGGCGATGGCGGCGAACCCCCGGCGGCGGAGCGACCGCTCCATCGCCCAGAGGTCGTCGGCGGGGTCTGCAGCACCAGGTCGAGCGGCCATCGCCTGCCGACCCTACGTCGCTGTCCCGCACCCGTGAGAGCACCCGGCGAGTCCGCCGCCCGATCGCCCCCCGGAACGCACCACGAGCCGATCCCTGGGGGAACAGGGACCGGCTCGGGGCGGCTGGTCAGCGGCGCGGACGCCGATCCGACCGGCGTGCCGGAGCGGAACCCGCTCCGGCGGTCCATCCGGCCCTGGCCCCCGTGGGCGCGGACCGTGGTCGTGGCTGCCGGGTCAGGCGTCGGCAGACGTGAGGGCGTGGGCGCCGCAGGAGCAGCCGGGGTTGCGCGCCGACAGCACCAGGGAGACCGCGTGTGCCCGGTCGCGGGCGCCCAGCTTGCGCAGGATCGCCTTCACGTGGGACTTCACGGTGTCCTCGGAGATGAACAGGTTCTTGCCGATCGCCCGGTTCGACTGGCCCTGGAGCAGCTCGTCGAGCACGTCGGACTCCCGGCGGGTCAGCGGCACTTCCGGGGTGAGCTCCCGCGACACCGGCTCCGCCGACCCCTCCCCGCGACGGATCTGCGGGTCCACCACGGTCCGCCCGGCCCGCGCGGCCAGCACCGCCCAGCCCAACAGGGTCGGTGAGGTGTTCATCAGCAGATAGCTGCGCACGCCGGCGGCCAGCGCCTCGTTCACCACACCCGGGTCCTCCGAGGTCGCCAGCGCCACGACGGCCAGCTGCGGGAACCGGCGACGCAGGTCCCGCACCGCGTTCAGCGTGGCCGCCCGGCCGGTGCCCAGCTCCACCACCACCGCATCCGGCCGAGCGGACTCGGCCAGGGTCAGCGCGCGGCGCGGCTCCCCCGGCGTGCCCACCGCCTGCATGCCGGCGGTCTCGTTGATCATGCCGACCAGCCCACGGCGCAGGACCGGGGCGTCGGCGAGGATCAGGACGCGGGTGACGCCGCAGGGGGTGCTCGCCATCGGGGTAGACACAGCTGGCTCTCCGTTCAAGGTCCGGTGACTCTCTGCTTGTCCATCGGACGAGTGAACGGAGTGCTTGAACAACTTCTCGGCAAGTCCGCCGAAACGCGCACAGATCATGCCGAACGCGGCAGGGACAGCCGGGCAGTGCAGCTGCGGCGTGGCGGCTCGACGACCGCCTCGGGAACCCGGGTTCAGTCGGTGTGCGACTCCCGGCCGGGTCGGGTCTGGACCGGCCGACGGACCCGGCGCCAGCCGGTGCCCGGCGGGCGGCGGGACGGCCCGGTCAGCCGGGCGCCCCGGGAACGACGCCGCCGGCGCCAGGCGGTGAGCGGCAGCGCGCCACCGAGCCCGAGCACGTAGGGGGCGGCCAGGGCTGCGGTGTCCTGCACTGGTGCCGGCTCCGGCCCGACGGCGCCCGAGGCGTCCGCCTGGCCGGCCTGGATGTCCGGGCTGTCCAGCAGGGTGAACCGGTCCAGCGGCCAGACGATCAGGGCCGCCTTGCCGATGACGTCGTCGACGGCGATGGTGCCGGAGTACTGGTCGTCCATGTGCTGCTTGGAGTCGGCCGACGCGGAGCGGTGGTCCCCCATGACCCACAGCCGCCCCTCGGGCACGGTGACCGGGGGGAACTCGCGACCGCCGGAGCCGCCGGTGTTCAGCGGGGAGTCCTGGTGGATGTAGGGCTCGTCGAGCGGCTCGCCGTCGACCATGACCCGCCCCTGCGGATCGCAGCACTCGACGGTCTGCCCCTCGGTGGCGATGACCCGCTTGACGTAGTCGTCCTCGCTGGGCGGGGCGACGCCGATCGCCCGGCCCAGGGTCAGCGCGGCGCCGGTGAACCAGTTGGTGGGCTCCTCCACCGCGATCTCCGGAGACCAGGTGTCCGGGCCCTGGAACACCACGATGTCGCCGGGCTCGGGCTCGCCGAACCAGTAGGGCACCTTGTTGACCAGCACGCGGTCACCCGTGCAGCCGGTGCAGCCGTGCAGCGTCTGCTCCATCGAGCCCGACGGGATGAAGAACGCCTGGACCAGGAAGGTCTTCACCAGCAGGGCGAGCACGAACGCGATGACCAGCAGGACCGGCAGCTCACGCAGCAGGGAGCCCTTCTTCGCCTCCCGCCCGCGGCCTCGGCTGGCGGCCGCCGACCCCGTCGGGGTCGTGGCGGTGGGGTCGGCGGTGTTCTGGTCGGCGGAGGTGGGACGCCCGGCATCGCCGGTGTCGGCAGGCTCTGCGGGCCCGTGCGTGCTCATCGGGGACCAGCGTACGGTCCGCCGGCCCCCACGTCCGGCGACCCACCCGTCGGCCGGTGCGGCCGGTGCCGCCCCCACGAACACGACCGGGCCGGCTGCGAGTGCAGCCGGCCCGGTCGTTCAGATCGCTGGAGGTCAGCGGCTGACGACCTCGCGCTTCTCCTTGATCTTGGCGGCCTTGCCGCGCAGCTCGCGGAGGTAGTACAGCTTCGCCCGGCGCACGTCACCGCGGGTCAGCACCTCGATCTTCTCGACGACCGGGGTGTGCACCGGGAAGGTGCGCTCCACGCCGACGCCGAAGCTGACCTTGCGGACGGTGAAGGTCTCGCGGATGCCGCCACCCTGGCGGCGGATGATGACGCCCTGGAAGACCTGGACACGGGCACGGGTGCCCTCGATGACACGCACGTGCACCTTCACGGTGTCCCCGGGCCGGAAGGTGGGGATGTCGTCGCGCAGCGACGCAGCGTCGAGGGCGTCCAGGGTGTTCATCGCAGCAGTCCTCAGTCCTAGCGGGAAAGTCGTCGTGGTACGGGCAGCGGTGTCCCGGTGCATCCGTACCGGGTGGCTGCGCTCCACCGCCCGGTGCGGGTGCGGAGCCACCGTCGGGGTGAGCCGACGGCCTGCAGCAGCTCACTACTGTGCCACATCTTCAGTCGACGATGCGTGGCGGCCCCGTCCACGGGCCGGCGAGCACCCCCGGCAGCGCCGTGGCGAGGTCCCGCGGGGCGAAGGCCTCGACACTGTCGGTGATCTCCGCCAGTGACCACCACCGGTGGGGTTCGTCCAGCTGCCGTTCCAGCTCGGTGCGCCCGCTGACGTCGACGTCGTGCACCACGTCACGCAGCACGAAGAAGGTCTCCCGGGCGTCCATCAGGGTGTCGCCCCACCGGCCCTGCCAACGGCGGAGCCACACCGGGCCCTCCAGCGCCGCCGGCTCGACCAGGAGGGCGGTCTCCTCGGCCAGCTCCCGCACTGCCGCCGTCCGCAGGTCCTCGCCGTCCTCGACGCCACCACCCGGGGTGAACCAGTACTCGACTCCCCCGGCTCCGCTGCTCTGCTGCCGGCCGCGCCCACCGAACAGCAGCACCCGCTGCTCGCGGTCGAGCACCAGCACCCGGGCCGACGGGCGGACCCGGACGCGCGACGTCACGCCTGAGGGTCCGCGTCCAGCGCGGCCCGGTCCGCGGCGGTCAGCGCCCCGTCGGGCAGCCCGGCGAGCAGGTCGGGACGGCGATCGGCGGTGCGGCGCAGCGACTGGGCCCGCCGCCAGCGGGCGATCGCGGCGTGGTCACCGGAGAGCAGCACCGGCGGCACCTCGTGGCCGCGCCAGGTCGCCGGCCGGGTGTAGGACGGGCCCTCGAGCAGCCCGTCGGCGTGCGAGTCGAACTCGACCGACTCCGCGTTGCCCACGACACCGGGGAGGAGCCGGGTGACCGCCTCGACCATCACCAGCACCGCGGACTCCCCGCCGGCGAGCACGTAGTCGCCGATCGAGACCTCCGAGACCGGACCACCCTCGGCGGCCCAGTCGGCGACCCGCTGGTCGATCCCCTCGTAGCGGCCGCAGGCGAAGACCAGCCCGGGCTCGGTTGCCCACTGGGCGGCGACCGCCTGGGTGAACGGGCGGCCGGCCGGCGTGGGGACGACGAGCCGGGTGCCGGGAGGACGCACGGCCTCCAGCGCCCTCCCCCAGGGCTCCGGGCGCATGACCATGCCCGGCCCCCCGCCGTAGGGCGAGTCGTCGACCGTGCGGTGGACGTCGTCGGTCCACTGCCGCAGGTCGTGGACGCCGACGGAGACCAGTCCCCTGGCCGCCGCCTTGCCCAGCAGCGACTGGCCCAGCGGGGCGAGGTACTCCGGGAAGATCGTCAGGACGTCGATCCGGAACGTCACAGGTCGAGCAGCCCCTCGGGCGGGTCGATGACCAGCCGGCCGGCCGCGAGGTCGACGGTGGGGACCATCGCGGTCACGAACGGCACCAGCAGCTCCCCACCCTCGGGACGGCGCAGCACCAGCAGCTCGGTGCCCTCGTGCCGCACGCCGGTCACCTCACCGACCGGGGAGCCGTCGGGCAGCTCGGCGGCCAACCCGACCAGCTGGTGGTCGTAGAACGAGTCGGGGTCCTCCAGCTCCGGCAGGGCCGCGACGGGCACCAGGAGCATCGTGTTCCGCAGCGCGTCGGCCGCCTCGCGGTCGGCGACCACGGTGCCGTCGGGCAGCAGCAGGGTGAGCAGCAGCGTGCCGCTGTGCCAGCGGGCCGCCTCGATGGTCAGCGGCCCCCGTGCGGCGGGCTCGGTGAGCAGCGTGCCCCCCGGGGCGAACCGCAGGTCGGGGTCGTCGGTGCGCACCTCGACGGTCACCTGACCACGGACACCGTGGGGTCGGCCGATGCGGCCGACCACCACGGTGTCGGTGTTCTGCGGGGTGGCGCCGGAGGCGCCGGGAGTGCTCAGCGCCCGTCGGTGTCGACGACGTCGACCCGGAGGCCGCGCCCACCGACACCGGTCATCACCTGGCGCAGCGCCTTGGCGGTGCGCCCGCCGCGGCCGATGACCTTGCCGAGGTCGTCGGGGTGCACCCGGACCTCGAGGGTCTTGCCGCGCCGGCCGTTGACGAGGTCGACCACGACGTCGTCGGGGTTGTCGACGATGCCCTTGACCAGGTGCTCGAGCGCCTCTTCCAACATCTGTTACTCGGCGGTCATCTCGGTGACGGCCTTCTCGACCTTGGCCTCGTCGACCTCGGGTGCATCCGTCTTGACCTCGTCGACCTTGGGTGCGTCCGCCTTGGGAGCGGCCTTCTTCTTCGGCGTGGTGGCGTCGGCGGACGGCTCGCTCATGGCGGCCCGCGCGGCCTCCTCGTAGATGGCCTTCTTGTCGGCCTTGGGGGCCGCGACCTTCATCGGGGCCGGGGCCGGCTCGCCCTTGAACTTCTGCCAGTCGCCGGTCACCCGGAGGATGGCCCGGACGGCCTCGGTCGGCTGGGCGCCGACGCCGAGCCAGTAGGCGGCGCGCTCGCCGTCGACCTCGATGAAGGACGGGTCCTCCTTCGGGTGGTACTTGCCGATCGTCTCGATCGAACGACCGTCACGCTTGGTGCGGGCGTCGGCGACGACGATGCGGTAGTACGGCGCGCGCATCTTGCCCAGGCGCATGAGCTTGATCTTGGTGGCCACGAGTGTGGTGTGCTCCTCGAACGTGTGTGGTTGCTCGCCGGACGGACGCGTGGGGGTACGCCGGGGCGGAGCGCTGGACACGGGCGGGGATGGTGAGAGGGCCGCCCACCGCCGTGTTCGACAGACCATGATGCCAGATGCCAGGAGGAACGCGATGCCCAGCACCGGACCGCTGCACCACGTGGAGCTGTGGGTGCCGGACCTGGACCGCGCCGAGGCCTCCTGGGGGTGGCTGCTCACCGCACTGGGCGCCGTGCCGTTCCAGGAGTGGGAGCGGGGGCGGTCCTGGCGCTGGGGCGAGGACGGCACCTACGTGGTGGTGGAGCAGTCACCGGCGCTCACCGGCGACCGGCACGAGCGACGAGCACCCGGGCTCAACCACCTGGCGTTCTGGGTGGACGGCGACCTCGACGCGCTGGTGGCCGAGGCCCCGGCGCACGGCTGGCGGCTGCTCTTCCCCGACCGGCACCCGTTCGCCGGCGGACCGGACCACCGGGCCGCCTACCTGGAGGACGCCGACGGCTACGAGGTCGAGCTGGTGCCCTCGTCGCCGGACTCCGCGGCCACCAGGAAGCCGCCCCAGCCGTCGTAGCGGCCACCGTGCCGGTCGACGATGCCGACCACCTCCCGGGTGAAGGCGGCCGCCGTCCCGTGGTCGACCGCGGTCATGGCACTGAACTCCAGCCACACGGTGAGGAAGCGGCGGTACAGCCCGTCGACCCGGTAGCCGGCCGCGGTGAGCTCCTCGCCCGCCGCGACCGCCGCCGACCGGGACCGGAAGCCGGCCAGGTGGTCGATCGGCCGGGGCCGATCGACCTGGTCACCGTGCCCCAGGTTCGCCTCGACCGTCTCGGCGGTCAGCCGGAGCTGCTCGGCGAGCGAGCCGTCAGCCACGGACCGCGGCGAGCACGGCCGCAGCCGCGTCGGCCACCGCCACCTCCGACCGCTCCCCCGTCGCCCGGTCGCGGACCTCGATCACGCCCTCGGCCAGGCCCCGCCCGACCGTCACGATGGTCGGCATGCCGAGCAGCTCGGCGTCCTTGAACTTCACCCCGGGCGAGACCTTCGGCCGGTCGTCGTAGAGCACGGTCAGCCCGGCGGCGACCAGCTCCTCGGCCAGCGACTGTGCGGCCTCGAACACGGCGGCGTCCTTGCCGGTGGCGACCAGGTGCACGTCGGCCGGGGCGATCTCCCGCGGCCACACCAGGCCCAGCTCGTCGTGGGTGGACTCGGCGATCGCGGCCACCGCCCGGGAGACACCGACGCCGTAGGAGCCCATGGTGACGGTGACCAGCTTGCCGTTCTCGTCGAGCACCTTGAGGTCGAGCGCCTCGGCGTACTTGCGGCCCAGCTGGAAGATGTGGCCCATCTCCACGCCGCGGGCCAGCTCCAGCGGACCGGAGCCGTCGGGGGCGGGGTCGCCGGGCAGCACCTCGGCGGCCTCGATCACGCCGTCCCAGCTGAAGTCGCGGCCGGCGACGAGGTCGAACACGTGCTTGCCGGGCTCGTTGGCCCCGGTGATCCAGCGGCTGCCGGGGACGACGCGGGGGTCGACGAGGTACCGGATGCCGGACTTGCCCTCAGCACCGAGGACCTGCGGCCCGATGTAGCCCTTGACCAGGTCGGGGTGCGCGGCGAAGTCGGTGAACGGCTCGACCTCGGCCGGGGCGAGCTGCGCCTCCAGCCGCTTGGCGTCCACCTCCCGGTCGCCGGGCAGACCGATGACCAGCGGCTCGCGGGTGCCGTCGGGGTGGGCGAGGGTGACGACGACGTTCTTCAGCGTCGAGGCGCCGGTGTACCCGGCGTCGGGGAACAGCTCGTTGGCCACCGCGACCAGCGTGGCGATGGTCGGGGTGTCGGGGGTGTCCTCGACGTGCGCCTCGGGCAGCCCGTCGAACGGGATCGACTCGGGGACGACGGTCGACACGGCCTCGACGTTCGCCGCGTACCCGCCCGGCGAGCGGACGAAGGTGTCCTCGCCGATCGACGTCGGGTGCAGGAACTCCTCGCTCTTGGACCCGCCCATCGCGCCGGACATCGCCGAGACGATCACGTACTCCAGGCCCAGCCGGTCGAAGATCCTGATGTAGGCGGCCCGGTGCGCGGCGTAGGAGGCGTCCAGCCCGGCGTCGTCCACGTCGAAGGAGTAGCTGTCCTTCATGGTGAACTCGCGGCCGCGGAACAGCCCGGCCCGGGGCCGCGCCTCGTCCCGGTACTTGGTCTGGATCTGGTAGAGGGAGACCGGCAGGTCCTTGTAGGACCCGTACAGGTCCTTCACCAGGAGCGTGAACATCTCCTCGTGGGTGGGGCCGAGCAGGAAGTCGTTGCCCCGCCGGTCCTTCAGCCGGAAGAGGTTGGGCCCGTACTCGGTCCAGCGGCCGGTCGCCTCGTAGGGCTCCCGCGGCAGCAGTGCGGGGAAGTGCACCTCCTGCGCGCCCATCGCGTCCATCTCCTCGCGGACGACGCGCTCGACGTTCCGGAACACCCGCCAGCCCAGCGGCAGCCAGGTGAACCCACCCGGCGCGGCCCGCCGGATGTAGCCGCCCCGGGCGAGCAGCCGGTGGCTGGGGACCTCGGCGTCGGCGGGGTCGTCACGCAGGGTGCGCAGGAACAGGGAGGACATCCGAAGGAGCACGGGAGGAGTGTCCCAGGCGTCCGCCGGACGCCGTCCATCGGTTTGGCTCAGGCGACGACGCGTCCGCGGAGGACCATCCGTTGCGGTCGCTGTA
>NZ_JAAKGN010000086.1:0-19596 GCF_011039295.1 Modestobacter sp. KNN46-3
GCGTAAGGATCAATGAGGTAAACGCCCAGTGGCCATTCAGAGGCGGGGGTTGTTGTGCGTCCCGCCGCGGTCGTCGCTGCGGGCGCCCGGGGCGGCGCGACAGCGCCGGCAGACGGCCTGCACGCCCTCCGTGTGCCGGCCCGACTCCGGCTGCACGTCGGCCCAGCTGACGTGCGGGAACCGGGCGAGCACGGCGACACGGTGCCACACCTCCCCGGCCGATCCGCTCTGGACCGTGGAGCCATGCCACCCGCCGGCCGTGTCGCTCGCCGGGGCGCGAGCGACACTGGGGGACATGACCGCTGCTGATACCGGGCCGCGGGCCGCCCAGAGCCCTCGCCCCCTGACCGACGAGGCGCGCGAGCTGCTCGACGCCCTCCTCGCCCACGACTTCCTCGGCGTCGCCGAGCTGCGGGCCCAGATCGGCCGGGCCACCTCGACGCCGGGCTGCCGCTGCGGGTGCGGGACCCTCGACCTGCAGGTGCCCGACGACGTGCCGGCCGCGCCGGCCAGCGGTCCGGCGCCGGTCGAGGGCACCGTCGTCGGTGCCGACGGGACGCCGGTGGGCGGGGTGCTCCTCTTCGTCGAGGACGGCCGGCTGGCCCGGCTGGACGTCACCTCCCACGGCGACCCGCTCCCGCTGCCCTCCCCGGACCAGGTCACCTGGGGCCCCACCCGGTGGGCGCGCGAGGACACGGTGCGACGGCCCGCCCGGTTCCGTCGGGGACAGCCCGGCTGAGGGCGCCTCCAGCGGGTACCGGGTCGTTCATGGCACGCAGCGCCGCGGTCGCGGCCGCCGACCAGTGGACCGACCCGGACGACGGCGTCCGGTACCCGGCAGGCGAGGTGCACGCCTGGCTGCAGGGGCACAACGAGACCGTCTGCGGGCTGTCGCTGAGCAGGTCCCGGCTCGCCCGGTTCCCGCACGTCAGCTGGGCCGACGTGCAGCCGGAGTCGGGCCGGCACGCGGAGGGCGTGCAGGCCGTCTGCCGGCGCTGTCGCGCAGCCCAGGGCGCCCGCCGGGACGACCGCGGCTGGACGCGCAACAACCCCCGCCTCTGAGTGGGCCCGGGGCCTTGACCTCAGTGATCCGTAAGCCTTAGCTTACGTTCGTGCCTGCTTACCAAGCGCGTGACGGCTGGGAGGCGTTGGGTGACCCCACCCGGCGCGCGATCGTCGCGTCGTTGGCCGAGCGGCCGCAGGCCGTCGGCGAGCTCGCCGACGAGCTGCCGATCAGTCGGCCGGCCGTGTCCCAGCACCTCAGGGTGCTGAAGGACGCCGGGCTCGTCACCGACCGCGCAGTCGGCACCCGCCGGGTCTACCGGCTCAGCCCCGAGGGCCTCGGCGCCCTCCGGGACCAGCTCGACACGTTCTGGCAGCGCGCCCTCGACGGCTACCAGGACATCGCCGAGCCGGACGTCACCGCACGACCGACACAGGAGCAGCCATGACCGAGACAGCCGCACTCGTGGTCCGCCGGCAGATCGTCGTCCACGCACCGATCGACCGGGCCTTCGCGACGTTCACCGAGCGGTTCGGCGACTTCAAGCCACCGGAGCACAACCTGCTCGGGGTGCCGATCGCCGAGACCGTCTTCGACCCGGAGGTCGGCGGCCACATCACCGACCGGGGTGTCGACGGCAGCGAGTGCCGCTGGGCGCGTGTCCTGGCCTTCGACCCGCCGGACCGGGTCGTCTTCAGCTGGGACATCAGCCCGCAGTGGCAGGTGGAGACGGACCCCGAGCACGCCAGTGAGGTCGAGGTCCGATTCGTCGCCGAAGGGCCGCAGCTGACCCGGGTGGAGCTGGAGCACCGCCACCTCGACCGGCACGGCGATGACTGGCAGGCCGTCCGCGACGGGGTGGCAGACGACGCCGGCTGGCCGCTGTACCTGGCCCGATACGCGGACCTGGCGAGCCGGGGCAGCTGACGTCCCGCGCCGTCACCTGACAGGTGGGGCGGCGCTCCTCGTGGTGTCCCTGACCGCCCCGGGGCGGCTGCGCCGCCGAGTCGACCTGCTGCGGTCCGGAGCACGCTGAGCGACGTCGCCGACCGGCTACCGGGACGCGATCGCCGCCGAATGCGCAGGTGACGCACAGAAAGTGTTCAAGCAGTCCGTTCACCCGGTCGATCTACTGGTTGTCAGTCGATGACCCACAGTGAGCGGAGTCCGATCGTGTCCACCCCCATGGCCAGCACCCCCCGCGGCGTCACCCGCGTTCTGATCCTCGCCGACGCCCCGGTCCTGCGCCGTGGGCTGGTCGGCATGATCAACGAGACCGCCGGCATGCAGGCGGTGGGCACGCCGGGGGAGCCGCGTCGCGCGCTGACCCTGGCCGAGTCCGCTCGCCCGGACGCGGTGGTGGTGGAGTTGGGCACCGGCCGTGCGGCCACGCTGAACGCGGTGCGGGACCTGCGTCGCCGGTTCCCGCAGCTGGCCGTCGTGGCGCTGGCGACCTCCGAGGACCCGGGCGTGGTCAACGAGGCGCTGGCCGCCGGGGTGCGCAGCTACCTGCTGATGAACACCTCACCCACCCTGCTGGGCTGGGCGGTGCTGGCCGCGCGGGCCGGGCGGACCGTGGTCGACCCGCAGATCCGTCGCGGGGAGGGCTCGGCGGAGCCGGTGTCGCGGGAGCTCACCCCGGAGGTGCCGCTGACCCGCCGGGAGTCCGACGTGCTCGACGAGCTGCTCCAGGGCCAGTCGAACCGGGCGATCGGCAAGAACCTGTTCATCTCCGAGGACACCGTGAAGTCCCACGTGAAGGCGATCCTGCGCAAGCTGGGCGCCCGCGACCGGGCACACGCGGTCTCCCTGGTGCTGTCTGCGCGCAACCCCGGCTGCTCCTGCGGCGCCCACCGGCTCACCGAGGCCGCGGCCGACGTCTGACCGGAGACGCTCTGGGCGGTCGAGCGGGGGCATCCGGGCCGGGGATAGGTTCCGGCGGTGCCTCCGACCGCCGTCGCCAGCCGGTTGTTCGTGGTGGGCTGCCCGCGGTCGGGCACCACGCTCCTGCAGTCGTTCCTGGCCGCGCACCCCGACGTCCACTCGTTCCCGGAGACGCACTTCTTCTACCGGTTGGAGGCAGCCGGCGACCGGCGCTGCCAGGGGCTGATCAGCCCCGAGCTGGCCGCCGACCTCCCGCAGGTCGCCCGCTTCCTGGGCCGGCCGGAGCTGGCGTGGCCGGAGCCGGCCACGGTGCAGGCCACGGCCGGGGCGTTCGTCGCCGCCGCCGACGCGGTGACCGTGGCCGCCGGCGCGACGACCTGGGTGGAGAAGACGCCGGCCAACCTCTACGCCATCGACCTCATCGAGCGGCTGGTGCCCGGCGCACGCTTCCTGCACATCGTCCGGGACGGCGCCGACGTCGCGGCCAGCCTGTGCTCGGTCGCGCCCGGCTGGGGGAGCTCCTACACGCCCGACGACGCGGTCGACCTCTGGGCGGAGTGCGTGGGGATCACCGCCGCTCACCACGGGCGCCCCGGGCATGCCGTGCTCAGCTACGCGGCGCTCGCCGAGGACCCGGACAAGGCCCTTGCCGCGGCGTGCGCCGTGGTCGGCCTCCCCTTCACCCCGGCGATGGTGACCGGGCGGGCCGCTGCCGCGCAGGGCCTGATCAAGGACTTCGAGGCGTGGAAGGGGGACAACACCGGACCGCTCCAGCACCGGCCCCGGGCGCGCTTCACCGAGGTGTTCGACGCCGCGACCCAGCGCCGGGTGGAGGAGCGGGTGAGCGAGGTCGTCGTCCCCGAGCTGCTGCCGGGCTGAACCCCGACCGGCGGGCAGATCCAGGACTACCGTTCCGGGCATGGTCGGCATCCTGGCGGCTGCGCTCCTGGTCCTCGTGCTGGCCGGGCTCGTGGCCTGGGCGATGTCGGTGCCGCAGACCTCGGTGACCGGCCCGGCGGGCTGGCGGCTGCCCCCGCGCGAGCGGGCCCGCCAACAGTCGGCTCTCGCCGCGGCCCGCTGGACGGTCGGCCACGACGAGGTCGACGGCGTCACCCGCGTGCTCCTGCAGCGCACCTGCATCGGCCTGGACGGGCGCCCCGAGGTGCTGGAGGAGCGGGTCTTCGACAGCTTCCCGGCGCACGACCCGTTGTGGGAGGCCCGCTTCACCGAGGCGATGGCCAACGCCCGGTTCCGCGCCCGCTACCTCAACACCGAGGAGGGGCACCCGGAGCAGCCGTAGATCCCGAGGCGGAAGATGACCCCATGGGTCAGGTCGTCGCCACCGCAGAACAGCTCGTACACGCACCGGCGGACGTCGTCCGCGCGGCGCTCGCCGACTACGAGGTCACCCGGCCGAAGGTGCTGCCCGAGCAGTACAGCGAGTACCGGGTCGACGCCGGCGGGCAGGGTGCGGGCACGAAGGTGCACTGGCGCCTGCAGGCCACCTCCAAGCGGGTGCGCGAGCAGGACGTCGTCGTCACCGCAGGCGCCGACGGTGCCCTGGTGGAGAGCGACGCGAACTCCAGCATGGTCACCACCTGGACCGTGCACCCGGCCGACGCCGGGTCGAGCACCGTGCGCGCCCGCACCACCTGGACCGGGGCGAGCGGCATCGGCGGCTTCTTCGAGCGGACCTTCGCGCCCAAGGGGCTGGCCCGCATCCAGGGCGCCATGCTGACGCGGCTGGACCAGGAGCTCGCCACCCGCTGACGTGCGGCCGCGCTCAGGACGAGGCGCCGGGCCAGTCGTAACTGGCCGCCGTGATCCGTCGCGACAACTCGTCGCGCAGCTCGGCGCAGTCCGCGGTCTGCTCGGCGAGCCGGGCCGGGTCCACCGCCAGGCCCTGTCGACCGGCCCCCGCGGCGTCCAGTGCCGGCGCCGGGGGAGCCTGCTCACCACCGGTGGCGGGGGCGTGGGTGACGTACTGCTGCACGGAGGAGAGCACCGACCGGCGCACCCCGGGCGGCGGTCGGTCGGCCGGGTCGGCCGCAGCGGACAGCACCAGCACCGCGTCGAGCAGCACCGCGACCGCCGGTGCGGTGCCCAGCTCCGGCGACCGCGGACGGTAGGCGTGCAGGAGGGGATAGGCGCGGTGCTGCTGCCCCGTCGTCGTGAGCGTCGAGGACAACGCCGACAGGGAAACCACGGCCGGGAACGCTGTCCCGGGCGAGGCCAGGCCGGCCGCCATCTCCGCGCCGGTGCTGCCGAACCCGGTGACCTGGGAGGCGAAGCTCCGCTTGCCGACGACTGCGGAGATCACCGAGGTCAGGTACGAGACCCCCAGCGTGATCAGCAGCATCCCACTGAGCGCCGCAGCCACGGTGGCCAGCTGGAAGCCCACCCCCGTCGGCTGGTACCCGCCGTTGCCGAGGGTGGCGACGTTGTAGCCGGCGAAGTAGAAGCGCTCCCACACCGAGGCGGGCACGCCGCTCGACGAGCCGACCACCGCCCCGCCGCCACCGAGGAAGACCAGCGACCAGCCCACCCAGAGCAGGGTGAACCAGGACACCAGGGTGGCGCCGACGAGCAGCACCCCGGGGCCGCCCACGAAGCGGACCGGGACGGAGTCCGCCACGGCGGGTCGCCGGGTCAGCCTCCACGCGAGCCGGGTGAGCAGCTGGGTCAGCGGGCCCGGACCGCTGGCCACCGCCAGCGTGGTCCGCACCTCGTCGACCACGGCGAACGCCACGATGGCCAGGCCGGCGACGTCCCACCACCACCCGGTCACCGGGCACCCGGTGCACAGTCGGTGGCGTGGTCGGGCTCGGGAGAGAGGACGGTCGGCCTCCTCGGTCGGGCCCGGGAGGCCGGGCGGACGGGTGTCGGTACGAAGGTGACCGGGGAGGCGGCCGGCTACACGCGGGCACGTTCCGCCGTCTCGCGGCGCATCCGCCGTCGGGCAGGGACCATGGGGCCGTGACCGCAGCGACCCCCACCGTCGAGGGCCTCTCCGAGCTCGCCGACCTGCTCACCGACGGTGGAGCCGTCGTCCTCTCCGGCGCCGGGCTGTCCACCGACTCCGGCATCCCCGACTACCGCGGCGCCACCGGCTCACTGCGGCGGCACACGCCGATGACCTACCAGACCTTCACCCGTGACCCCCGTGGCCGGCACCGCTACTGGGCGCGCAGCTACGTCGGCTGGCGGCAGATCGAGCGGGCCCGCCCCAACGCCGGGCACCGCGCGGTCGCCGCGCTGCAGCAGGCCGGGGCGGTCGGCGAGGTCATCACCCAGAACGTCGACGGGCTGCACCAGGCCGGTGGCGCCCGTGAGGTCCTGGAGCTGCACGGCGGGCTCGACCGCACCGTCTGCCTGGCCTGCGGTGACATGGCCTCCCGTGCCGACCTCGACGTCCGGCTGCGGACGGTCAACCCCGGGTTCCGGCCCGAGCCGACCGACGAGGTCAACCCCGACGGCGACGTCGAGCTGCCCGAGGAGGCGCTCGACGGGTTCGTGATGGTCGACTGCCTGGCCTGTGGCGGGGGGCCGCTCAAGCCCGACGTGGTCTTCTTCGGCGAGACCGTGCCCCGGGACCGCGTCGACGCCTGCTTCGCCCTGGTCGACGCGGCCCGGTCGCTGCTGGTGCTCGGCTCGTCGTTGACCGTGATGAGCGGCTACCGGTTCGTCATCGCCGCCGCCAAGCGCGGCATCCCGGTCGCCATCGTCAACTCCGGGTCCACCCGCGGGGATGCGAAGGCCACGCTCAAGGTCGACGCGCCGCTGGGTGTCGTGCTGCCCGAACTGGCCCGCCGGCTGGCATGACCCGCGAGGTCGAGCACACCGAGGACGGCCGCTGGATCGTCGTCGACGGCCGGCGGTGGCGGACCGCGGACCCCGCGCTGCCGGAGGACGTCCGGGCCCAGCTGCTGCACCACCTGGGGGTGGCCCGCTCGGCGGTGCGGACCAGCCGGGGCGACGACGATGCGGTGGCCGCGGCCCGCGCCCGGGTGCAGCTGGCCAAGACCGGCCTGGGTGAGCGTGGCACCGCCTGGTGGGAGCAGGACGACGCCGAGCGCCGGACCCGCTGGGAGACCGCACTCCGCGCGCTCGACACCTGAGGGGCCGAAGTCGCGATCTCGGCCCCTCAGGACCACCGAGGGCCAAAAGCGCGATTTTGGCCCCCGGATCGGCTGGGAGGTTGGCCGACGGTCGGCCCGGGCAGGAAGGGCGGCGATGCAGACGTTCCTGCCGGTCGCCGACTTCACCGAGTCCGCCCGGCTCCTGGACAACCCCCGGTTGGGCAAGCAGCGGGTCGAGTGCCTGCAGGTGCTGCGCGCTCTCGAACTCCCCGACTACGGCTGGGCCAACCACCCGGTCGTCACCATGTGGCGCGGGCACACCGCCGGGCTGGTCGTCTACTCGCTGGCGATGGTCCGGGTCTGGCGGGAGCGCGGCTTCGCCGACAGCACCGAGACGCTGATCGCCGAGTTCGCCCCGGACGCCGCCCGGCTGACCCAGGCCGAGGCCGCGGACGCCGGCCTGCTGCCCAGCTGGGTGGGGAACGAGGAGCTGCACCGCTCGCACCGGTCGAACCTGCTGGCCAAGGACTCGGGCTTCTACCGGTCCCGGTTCCCCGGCGACCCCGACGACCTGCCCTACCTGTGGCCCGGCGCCGACGACGTCCCGCCCGTAACTGCGCCCGAGGGGGTCCCGGTCTGGGTGGTGCGGCCACGGGCACACCCCGAGCTCGGCGCGGCGCTGGCCACGGGGGTGGTCGGCCTCGGCACCCAGTCCGGCATCGACGTCGACGCGACCGGTCAGTCGGCGGCCGAGCTGCGGGCGCTGTCCAAGGAGCTCTCCGGCCGCCGCCCGGCCAAGGACCTGCGCCAGCTGTCGGCGTTCCTGGACGAGGTGGCGCCCGGGGACCTGGTCGGGCTGCCGGTCGAGCACGGCGCCGGGTTGCTGCTCGGTGAGGTCGTGGGCGACTACGTCTTCGCCGGCCGGGAGCTGCTGCCGCACCGCCGTCCGGCCCGGTTCGCGTCCGTGGTGCCGCGGTCGGCGGCGCGGCCGCCGGCCACCCTGCAGGACCCCCGCGCGCTGTTCCGGGTCGTCCTCGACCCCGACGCCGTCCCGGCCGGGCTGCGCTGACCTCCCCGACCGCCCGGGGCGACCGGGTGGTCAGCGCGGCTCAGCCCAGGCCTGCCCCGACACCCGTGACCGCCGAGGCCAGCCGTCGCCGCGCCTCGGGCAGGTCGGCCGGTTCCCGGGCGGCGTGCACGAACCACCAGGCGCCGGCGTAGAGGCGCCGGAGCCAGACGAACGGCGCGAGTTCTGCGTCGCTCACCGGGTCGGGCATCGCGTCCAGCGCCGCTCGGCCGTCGAGACGGGCCGAGCAGCGGAGGCTGGCGAGGTCCCAGGCGCGCGGGCCGCGGGAGGTGTCCTCCAGGTCGGTCCAGCGCAGGCCCTCGCCGGTGACCAGCAGGTTGCCGGGGTGGGTGTCGCCGTGCAGCGTCATCTCCGCGCCGACCAGCCGTGGCCGGAGGGCGGTCACCAGCTCGCCGACCTCGCGGAGCACGGTCGGGTCGGCGCCGAGCCCGGTGCCGGTGTCGAGGAAGACGGCCAGGTCCTCCAGCGGTCGGTCCAGCGGCGAGCCGGTCCACAGCGGCGGCAGCGTGCCGAGCACCTCGTGCAGCTCGGCCAGTGACCGGCCGGCCTGCACCGCGGTCGGTCGACCCGTCGACACGTCGACATGTCGCCAGAACGACACCGTGAGCCCGTCGTGCTCGTGCGGTCCCGGCGGCAGCACGTCCGACGGCGGGACGACCGCCGCCCCGGCCGCGGTCAGCGCTGCGGCGAGCGCCACCTCCCGGGTGAACGGCCGGCGGATCTCCGGACGGAGCAGCGGCGTGTGGACGGCCACCCGGGCCACCACCGGCGCCGGGCGCAGGTGCACCACCGCGTTGACGCCCCAGGACAGCAGCGCCGGGTCCTCGACGGGCAGGCCGTGCTGCCGGGCGACGGCGACAGCCGCGGCGACGGCCTGCTCGACCGACGCCGTCACGACCCGGGCAGCGGCACGTTCTGCAGTCGCACCTGCCCACGGGCGGCGATCTTGCCGTCCTCGCGGGTGAGGGTGACCAGCCACAGCTGCAGCGTCTTCCCCTGCTGCACCGGCTCGGCGAGGACGTCGAGCCGGCCGGCGGTCATCGGGCGCAGGAAGTCGGTGCTGTTGTTCACGCCCACCGCGAACTGGCCGCGCTCGACGACCGCCGCGCTCGCTCCCACGCTGGCGGCGCCCTCCACGATCGTGCAGTAGACGCCGCCGTGCACGACGCCCCACGGGGTGTGGCGCTGCGGCCCGACCTCGACGTGCCCGGTGACCCGGGTGCCGGTGACCTCGGCCAGCTCGAACCCGGTGGCCGCGACGAACGCGCTGGCGGCCGTCAGGTCCGGCGTCACGCGGCGTCCCAGACCAGGCAGAAGGGGTGCCCGACCGGGTCGGCGTAGACCCGGAAGTCGCCACCGCCCCCGGGCAGCCGGCGGGCACCCAGCTCGAGGACCTGCGGCTCGGCGACGTCGACGTCGGCGACCCGGATGTCGAGGTGGAACTGCTGCGGCCGGGCCGGGTCCGGCCAGTCCGGCGGCTGGAGGTCCGGGGCCTGCTGGAAGGCGATCCGGTACCCGGCGCCGGTGACCACCACCCAGTCGTCGCCGGGCTCGCCCTGCACCTCCATGCCGAGCAGGCCGGCGTAGAAGGTCGCCAGGGCGTGCGCGTCGGGGGCGTCGATGACCACGGAGTGCAGCTGACCGATCATGGCGGCCATCCTCTCCCGGCTCTGCCCGGGCCCACCACCAGGTGTCCGGCCGGCGACCCCGCGCGCTGGTCAGCGCGGAGCGTGTCGCACGATCAGGGCATGGCCGCACCCGACTCCGCCCCGCAGCTCGGCACGTTGACCTGGCTCCCGGCCGCCGACCACCTGGAGCTGCTCGGCGAGCCCGTCGCCGCGGCGCTGCCGTCGCTGACCGGGCCGGCCTGGGTGGCGTCCATCGACGACGAGGCCGCCGACACCGCGGCGTTCACCGACGTCTACGAGGTCCCGGCCGCCGCCTCGGCCAACTGCGTGGTGGTCACCGGCGCCGGGTACCGGATCGCCTTCCAGCAGGCCCCGGACCTCCAGCCGCCGGACTGGCCGGACCCGGCCCGGCCGCAGCAGTTCCACCTCGACATCCGGGTCGCCGACGTCGACGTCGCCGAGCCGCAGGTCCTCGAGCTGGGTGCCCGCCGGCTGCCCGGGGGCGGTGGCGACTTCCGGGTCTACGCCGACCCGGTCGGGCACCCCTTCTGCCTGGTCTGGGACGCCGCGTGACGCCGGACCTGACGGCCGCCAGCGCGTTCGTCGCGGCCACCGGGTTCGAGCTGGCCGAGGTCACCGGCACCCGGGTCACCGGGCACGTCGAGGTCGGGCCGCAGCGCCACACCCCGTGGGGCGTCGTGCACGGCGGCGTCTACTGCACGATCGTGGAGGGCGCCGCCAGCGTGGGAGCGAGCGCGGCGGTCGTCGAGCGCGGCCAGTTCGCGGTGGGCGTGAACAACAGCACCGACTTCCTGCGCCCGATGACCGCCGGCCGGCTCGACGTCCTCGCCGAGCCGGTGCAGCAGGGGAAGACGCTGCAGCTGTGGCTGGTCACCCTCACCCGCGAGGACGGCAAGATCGCCGCCCGTGGGCAGGTGCGACTGCAGAACGTGCCGCTGCCCGGGTCGTGACGGCGTCGGTCGAGCAGGCCGTCGCCGCGGCTGTCGCCGTCGCCCGGCAGCACGGCCTGCCCGTCGAGGACCCGGCGCTGCTGTCCTGGGGCGTCAACGCGGTGGTGCACCTGCGCCCGGCGCCGGTGGTGGCCCGGGTGGCCGTCCACACGCCGCTGCTCCGTCCGGAGATCCGCCGGCCGTTCACCCGGGAGGTGGCGCTCGCCGCAGCGCTGACCGCGGCCGGGGCGGCGGTCGTCCCGCCGTCGGACGTGCTGCCGCCGGGACCGCACGAGCACGACGGGCTCACGGTGTCGTTCTGGCGACATGTCGACGTGTCGACGGGTCGACCGACCGCGGTGCAGGCCGGCCGGTCACTGGCCGAGCTGCACGAGGTGCTCGGCACGCTGCCGCCGCTGTGGACCGGCTCGCCGCTGGACCGACCGCTGGAGGACCTGGCCGTCTTCCTCGACACCGGCACCGGGCTCGGCGCCGACCCGACCGTGCTCCGCGAGGTCGGCGAGCTGGTGACCGCCCTCCGGCCACGGCTGGTCGGCGCGGAGATGACGCTGCACGGCGACACCCACCCCGGCAACCTGCTGGTCACCGGCGAGGGCCTGCGCTGGACCGACCTGGAGGACACCTCCCGCGGCCCGCGCGCCTGGGACCTCGCCAGCCTCCGCTGCTCGGCCCGTCTCGACGGCCGAGCGGCGCTGGACGCGATGCCCGACCCGGTGAGCGACGCAGAACTCGCGCCGTTCGTCTGGCTCCGGCGCCTCTACGCCGGCGCCTGGTGGTTCGTGCACGCCGCCCGGGAACCGGCCGACCTGCCCGAGGCGCGGCGACGGCTGGCCTCGGCGGTCACGGGTGTCGGGGCAGGCCTGGGCTGAGCCGCGCTGACCACCCGGTCGCCCCGGGCGGTCGGGGAGGTCAGCGCAGCCCGGCCGGGACGGCGTCGGGGTCGAGGACGACCCGGAACAGCGCGCGGGGGTCCTGCAGGGTGGCCGGCGGCCGCGCCGCCGACCGCGGCACCACGGACGCGAACCGGGCCGGACGGCGGTGCGGCAGCAGCTCCCGGCCGGCGAAGACGTAGTCGCCCACGACCTCACCGAGCAGCAACCCGGCGCCGTGCTCGACCGGCAGCCCGACCAGGTCCCCGGGCGCCACCTCGTCCAGGAACGCCGACAGCTGGCGCAGGTCCTTGGCCGGGCGGCGGCCGGAGAGCTCCTTGGACAGCGCCCGCAGCTCGGCCGCCGACTGACCGGTCGCGTCGACGTCGATGCCGGACTGGGTGCCGAGGCCGACCACCCCCGTGGCCAGCGCCGCGCCGAGCTCGGGGTGTGCCCGTGGCCGCACCACCCAGACCGGGACCCCCTCGGGCGCAGTTACGGGCGGGACGTCGTCGGCGCCGGGCCACAGGTAGGGCAGGTCGTCGGGGTCGCCGGGGAACCGGGACCGGTAGAAGCCCGAGTCCTTGGCCAGCAGGTTCGACCGGTGCGAGCGGTGCAGCTCCTCGTTCCCCACCCAGCTGGGCAGCAGGCCGGCGTCCGCGGCCTCGGCCTGGGTCAGCCGGGCGGCGTCCGGGGCGAACTCGGCGATCAGCGTCTCGGTGCTGTCGGCGAAGCCGCGCTCCCGCCAGACCCGGACCATCGCCAGCGAGTAGACGACCAGCCCGGCGGTGTGCCCGCGCCACATGGTGACGACCGGGTGGTTGGCCCAGCCGTAGTCGGGGAGTTCGAGAGCGCGCAGCACCTGCAGGCACTCGACCCGCTGCTTGCCCAACCGGGGGTTGTCCAGGAGCCGGGCGGACTCGGTGAAGTCGGCGACCGGCAGGAACGTCTGCATCGCCGCCCTTCCTGCCCGGGCCGACCGTCGGCCAACCTCCCAGCCGATCCGGGGGCCAAAATCGCGCTTTTGGCCCTCGGTGGTCCTGAGGGGCCGAGATCGCGACTTCGGCCCCTCAGGTGTCGAGCGCGCGGAGTGCGGTCTCCCAGCGGGTCCGGCGCTCGGCGTCGTCCTGCTCCCACCAGGCGGTGCCACGCTCACCCAGGCCGGTCTTGGCCAGCTGCACCCGGGCGCGGGCCGCGGCCACCGCATCGTCGTCGCCCCGGCTGGTCCGCACCGCCGAGCGGGCCACCCCCAGGTGGTGCAGCAGCTGGGCCCGGACGTCCTCCGGCAGCGCGGGGTCCGCGGTCCGCCACCGCCGGCCGTCGACGACGATCCAGCGGCCGTCCTCGGTGTGCTCGACCTCGCGGGTCATGCCAGCCGGCGGGCCAGTTCGGGCAGCACGACACCCAGCGGCGCGTCGACCTTGAGCGTGGCCTTCGCATCCCCGCGGGTGGACCCGGAGTTGACGATGGCGACCGGGATGCCGCGCTTGGCGGCGGCGATGACGAACCGGTAGCCGCTCATCACGGTCAACGACGAGCCGAGCACCAGCAGCGACCGGGCCGCGTCGACCAGGGCGAAGCAGGCGTCGACGCGGTCCCGGGGCACGGTCTCGCCGAAGAAGACCACGTCGGGCTTGAGCGGCCCCCCGCCACAGGCCAGGCAGTCGACCATCACGAACCCGTCGAGCGCCTCCTCGGGCAGCTCGACGTCGCCGTCGGGGTTGACCTCGTCGGTCGGCTCGGGCCGGAACCCGGGGTTGACCGTCCGCAGCCGGACGTCGAGGTCGGCACGGGAGGCCATGTCACCGCAGGCCAGGCAGACGGTGCGGTCGAGCCCGCCGTGCAGCTCCAGGACCTCACGGGCGCCACCGGCCTGGTGCAGCCCGTCGACGTTCTGGGTGATGACCTCGCCGACCGCCCCGGCCTGCTGCAGCGCGGCGACCGCGCGGTGCCCGGCGTTGGGGCGGGCCCGCTCGATCTGCCGCCAGCCGACGTAGCTGCGCGCCCAGTAGCGGTGCCGGCCACGGGGGTCACGGGTGAAGGTCTGGTAGGTCATCGGCGTGTGCCGCCGCAGTGAGCCGGTGGCGCCGCGGTAGTCGGGGATGCCGGAGTCGGTGGACAGCCCGGCGCCGGAGAGGACGACGGCTCCACCGTCGGTGAGCAGGTCGGCGAGCTCGGAGAGGCCCTCGACGGTGGGGGTCGCTGCGGTCACGGCCCCATGGTCCCTGCCCGACGGCGGATGCGCCGCGAGACGGCGGAACGTGCCCGCGTGTAGCCGGCCGCCTCCCCGGTCACCTTCGTACCGACACCCGTCCGCCCGGCCTCCCGGGCCCGACCGAGGAGGCCGACCGTCCTCTCTCCCGAGCCCGACCACGCCACCGACTGTGCACCGGGTGCCCGGTGACCGGGTGGTGGTGGGACGTCGCCGGCCTGGCCATCGTGGCGTTCGCCGTGGTCGACGAGGTGCGGACCACGCTGGCGGTGGCCAGCGGTCCGGGCCCGCTGACCCAGCTGCTCACCCGGCTCGCGTGGAGGCTGACCCGGCGACCCGCCGTGGCGGACTCCGTCCCGGTCCGCTTCGTGGGCGGCCCCGGGGTGCTGCTCGTCGGCGCCACCCTGGTGTCCTGGTTCACCCTGCTCTGGGTGGGCTGGTCGCTGGTCTTCCTCGGTGGCGGCGGGGCGGTGGTCGGCTCGTCGAGCGGCGTGCCCGCCTCGGTGTGGGAGCGCTTCTACTTCGCCGGCTACAACGTCGCCACCCTCGGCAACGGCGGGTACCAGCCGACGGGGGTGGGCTTCCAGCTGGCCACCGTGGCTGCGGCGCTCAGTGGGATGCTGCTGATCACGCTGGGGGTCTCGTACCTGACCTCGGTGATCTCCGCAGTCGTCGGCAAGCGGAGCTTCGCCTCCCAGGTCACCGGGTTCGGCAGCACCGGCGCGGAGATGGCGGCCGGCCTGGCCTCGCCCGGGACAGCGTTCCCGGCCGTGGTTTCCCTGTCGGCGTTGTCCTCGACGCTCACGACGACGGGGCAGCAGCACCGCGCCTATCCCCTCCTGCACGCCTACCGTCCGCGGTCGCCGGAGCTGGGCACCGCACCGGCGGTCGCGGTGCTGCTCGACGCGGTGCTGGTGCTGTCCGCTGCGGCCGACCCGGCCGACCGACCGCCGCCCGGGGTGCGCCGGTCGGTGCTCTCCTCCGTGCAGCAGTACGTCACCCACGCCCCCGCCACCGGTGGTGAGCAGGCTCCCCCGGCGCCGGCACTGGACGCCGCGGGGGCCGGTCGACAGGGCCTGGCGGTGGACCCGGCCCGGCTCGCCGAGCAGACCGCGGACTGCGCCGAGCTGCGCGACGAGTTGTCGCGACGGATCACGGCGGCCAGTTACGACTGGCCCGGCGCCTCGTCCTGAGCGCGGCCGCACGTCAGCGGGTGGCGAGCTCCTGGTCCAGCCGCGTCAGCATGGCGCCCTGGATGCGGGCCAGCCCCTTGGGCGCGAAGGTCCGCTCGAAGAAGCCGCCGATGCCGCTCGCCCCGGTCCAGGTGGTGCGGGCGCGCACGGTGCTCGACCCGGCGTCGGCCGGGTGCACGGTCCAGGTGGTGACCATGCTGGAGTTCGCGTCGCTCTCCACCAGGGCACCGTCGGCGCCTGCGGTGACGACGACGTCCTGCTCGCGCACCCGCTTGGAGGTGGCCTGCAGGCGCCAGTGCACCTTCGTGCCCGCACCCTGCCCGCCGGCGTCGACCCGGTACTCGCTGTACTGCTCGGGCAGCACCTTCGGCCGGGTGACCTCGTAGTCGGCGAGCGCCGCGCGGACGACGTCCGCCGGTGCGTGTACGAGCTGTTCTGCGGTGGCGACGACCTGACCCATGGGGTCATCTTCCGCCTCGGGATCTACGGCTGCTCCGGGTGCCCCTCCTCGGTGTTGAGGTAGCGGGCGCGGAACCGGGCGTTGGCCATCGCCTCGGTGAAGCGGGCCTCCCACAACGGGTCGTGCGCCGGGAAGCTGTCGAAGACCCGCTCCTCCAGCACCTCGGGGCGCCCGTCCAGGCCGATGCAGGTGCGCTGCAGGAGCACGCGGGTGACGCCGTCGACCTCGTCGTGGCCGACCGTCCAGCGGGCCGCGGCGAGAGCCGACTGTTGGCGGGCCCGCTCGCGCGGGGGCAGCCGCCAGCCCGCCGGGCCGGTCACCGAGGTCTGCGGCACCGACATCGCCCAGGCCACGAGCCCGGCCAGCACGAGGACCAGGAGCGCAGCCGCCAGGATGCCGACCATGCCCGGAACGGTAGTCCTGGATCTGCCCGCCGGTCGGGGTTCAGCCCGGCAGCAGCTCGGGGACGACGACCTCGCTCACCCGCTCCTCCACCCGGCGCTGGGTCGCGGCGTCGAACACCTCGGTGAAGCGCGCCCGGGGCCGGTGCTGGAGCGGTCCGGTGTTGTCCCCCTTCCACGCCTCGAAGTCCTTGATCAGGCCCTGCGCGGCAGCGGCCCGCCCGGTCACCATCGCCGGGGTGAAGGGGAGGCCGACCACGGCGCACGCCGCGGCAAGGGCCTTGTCCGGGTCCTCGGCGAGCGCCGCGTAGCTGAGCACGGCATGCCCGGGGCGCCCGTGGTGAGCGGCGGTGATCCCCACGCACTCCGCCCAGAGGTCGACCGCGTCGTCGGGCGTGTAGGAGCTCCCCCAGCCGGGCGCGACCGAGCACAGGCTGGCCGCGACGTCGGCGCCGTCCCGGACGATGTGCAGGAAGCGTGCGCCGGGCACCAGCCGCTCGATGAGGTCGATGGCGTAGAGGTTGGCCGGCGTCTTCTCCACCCAGGTCGTCGCGCCGGCGGCCACGGTCACCGCGTCGGCGGCGGCGACGAACGCCCCGGCCGTGGCCTGCACCGTGGCCGGCTCCGGCCACGCCAGCTCCGGCCGGCCCAGGAAGCGGGCGACCTGCGGGAGGTCGGCGGCCAGCTCGGGGCTGATCAGCCCCTGGCAGCGCCGGTCGCCGGCTGCCTCCAACCGGTAGAAGAAGTGCGTCTCCGGGAACGAGTGGACGTCGGGGTGCGCGGCCAGGAACGACTGCAGGAGCGTGGTGCCCGACCGCGGGCAGCCCACCACGAACAACCGGCTGGCGACGGCGGTCGGAGGCACCGCCGGAACCTATCCCCGGCCCGGATGCCCCCGCTCGACCGCCCAGAGCGTCTCCGGTCAGACGTCGGCCGCGGCCTCGGTGAGCCGGTGGGCGCCGCAGGAGCAGCCGGGGTTGCGCGCAGACAGCACCAGGGAGACCGCGTGTGCCCGGTCGCGGGCGCCCAGCTTGCGCAGGATCGCCTTCACGTGGGACTTCACGGTGTCCTCGGAGATGAACAGGTTCTTGCCGATCGCCCGGTTCGACTGGCCCTGGAGCAGCTCGTCGAGCACGTCGGACTCCCGGCGGGTCAGCGGCACCTCCGGGGTGAGCTCCCGCGACACCGGCTCCGCCGAGCCCTCCCCGCGACGGATCTGCGGGTCGACCACGGTCCGCCCGGCCCGCGCGGCCAGCACCGCCCAGCCCAGCAGGGTGGGTGAGGTGTTCATCAGCAGGTAGCTGCGCACCCCGGCGGCCAGCGCCTCGTTGACCACGCCCGGGTCCTCGGAGGTCGCCAGCGCCACGACGGCCAGCTGCGGGAACCGGCGACGCAGGTCCCGCACCGCGTTCAGCGTGGCCGCACGGCCGGTGCCCAACTCCACCACCACCGCGTCCGGGCGAGCGGACTCGGCCAGGGTCAGCGCGCGACGCGGCTCCCCCGGCGTGCCCACCGCCTGCATGCCGGCGGTCTCGTTGATCATGCCGACCAGCCCACGGCGCAGGACCGGGGCGTCGGCGAGGATCAGAACGCGGGTGACGCCGCGGGGGGTGCTGGCCATGGGGGTGGACACGATCGGACTCCGCTCACTGTGGGTCATCGACTGACAACCAGTAGATCGACCGGGTGAACGGACTGCTTGAACACTTTCTGTGCGTCACCTGCGCATTCGGCGGCGATCGCGTCCCGGTAGCCGGTCGGCGACGTCGCTCAGCGTGCTCCGGACCGCAGCAGGTCGACTCGGCGGCGCAGCCGCCCCGGGGCGGTCAGGGACACCACGAGGAGCGCCGCCCCACCTGTCAGGTGACGGCGCGGGACGTCAGCTGCCCCGGCTCGCCAGGTCCGCGTATCGGGCCAGGTACAGCGGCCAGCCGGCGTCGTCTGCCACCCCGTCGCGGACGGCCTGCCAGTCATCGCCGTGCCGGTCGAGGTGGCGGTGCTCCAGCTCCACCCGGGTCAGCTGCGGCCCTTCGGCGACGAATCGGACCTCGACCTCACTGGCGTGCTCGGGGTCCGTCTCCACCTGCCACTGCGGGCTGATGTCCCAGCTGAAGACGACCCGGTCCGGCGGGTCGAAGGCCAGGACACGCGCCCAGCGGCACTCGCTGCCGTCGACACCCCGGTCGGTGATGTGGCCGCCGACCTCCGGGTCGAAGACGGTCTCGGCGATCGGCACCCCGAGCAGGTTGTGCTCCGGTGGCTTGAAGTCGCCGAACCGCTCGGTGAACGTCGCGAAGGCCCGGTCGATCGGTGCGTGGACGACGATCTGCCGGCGGACCACGAGTGCGGCTGTCTCGGTCATGGCTGCTCCTGTGTCGGTCGTGCGGTGACGTCCGGCTCGGCGATGTCCTGGTAGCCGTCGAGGGCGCGCTGCCAGAACGTGTCGAGCTGGTCCCGGAGGGCGCCGAGGCCCTCGGGGCTGAGCCGGTAGACCCGGCGGGTGCCGACTGCGCGGTCGGTGACGAGCCCGGCGTCCTTCAGCACCCTGAGGTGCTGGGACACGGCCGGCCGACTGATCGGCAGCTCGTCGGCGAGCTCGCCGACGGCCTGCGGCCGCTCGGCCAACGACGCGACGATCGCGCGCCGGGTGGGGTCACCCAACGCCTCCCAGCCGTCACGCGCTTGGTAAGCAGGCACGAACGTAAGCTAAGGCTTACGGATCACTGAGGTCAAGGCCCCGGGCCCACTCAGAGGCGGGGGTTGTTGCGCGTCCAGCCGCGGTCGTCCCGGCGGGCGCCCTGGGCTGCGCGACAGCGCCGGCAGACGGCCTGCACGCCCTCCGCGTGCCGGCCCGACTCCGGCTGCACGTCGGCCCAGCTGACGTGCGGGAACCGGGCGAGCCGGGACCTGCTCAGCGACAGCCCGCAGACGGTCTCGTTGTGCCCCTGCAGCCAGGCGTGCACCTCGCCTGCCGGGTACCGGACGCCGTCGTCCGGGTCGGTCCACTGGTCGGCGGCCGCGACCGCGGCGCTGCGTGCCATGAACGACCCGGTACCCGCTGGAGGCGCCCTCAGCCGGGCTGTCCCCGACGGAACCGGGCGGGCCGTCGCACCGTGTCCTCGCGCGCCCACCGGGTGGGGCCCCAGGTGACCTGGTCCGGGGAGGGCAGCGGGAGCGGGTCGCCGTGGGAGGTGACGTCCAGCCGGGCCAGCCGGCCGTCCTCGACGAAGAGGAGCACCCCGCCCACCGGCGTCCCGTCGGCACCGACGACGGTGCCCTCGACCGGCGCCGGACCGCTGGCCGGCGCGGCCGGCACGTCGTCGGGCACCTGCAGGTCGAGGGTCCCGCACCCGCAGCGGCAGCCCGGCGTCGAGGTGGCCCGGCCGATCTGGGCCCGCAGCTCGGCGACGCCGAGGAAGTCGTGGGCGAGGAGGGCGTCGAGCAGCTCGCGCGCCTCGTCGGTCAGGGGGCGAGGGCTCTGGGCGGCCCGCGGCCCGGTATCAGCAGCGGTCATGTCCCCCAGTGTCGCTCGCGCCCCGGCGAGCGACACGGCCGGCGGGTGGCATGGCTCCACGGTCCAGAGCGGATCGGCCGGGGAGGTGTGGCACCGTGTCGCCGTGCTCGCCCGGTTCCCGCACGTCAGCTGGGCCGACGTGCAGCCGGAGTCGGGCCGGCACACGGAGGGCGTGCAGGCCGTCTGCCGGCGCTGTCGCGCCGCCCCGGGCGCCCGCAGCGACGACCGCGGCGGGACGCACAACAACCCCCGCCTCTGAATGGCCACTGGGCGTTTACCTCATTGATCCTTACGC